>DATFDI010000050.1:0-23403 GCA_035252175.1 Nitrososphaeraceae archaeon | reverse complement strand
TTCAGATGAATCTTTGCAGTCAAATAGAGTATATAGAAGCTGAGTCTGAAATTGCTTAATGAAAGCTGGGATATCATGCCGTCTTATCTCTATACCTCTAGTTACAAGCTCCTCATCAAAAGTGACCCCAAAGTAGTGCTTCAATACCTCTATCTTTTCATCAGCTTCTAAAGGTAGTAGAACGAGAAATTTGTAATGGTAGTCAACCGAAATGGAGAGTCCGGTTTCTTTTGATAATTTGTCTATAAGTTCATTATAACCTATAGTAGAGCTTTTTCTCTTAATGAAGACAGAATCAGTATCTGCATATACCAAATTATAACCTAAGCTTTGAACAACTTCCCTAGACAGCCTGTTAATCTCTTCAAAAGCAAGTACATTTCCGAATCTATTCCATACAGAACCTGTTGAACCATATAGACATACGAGTATATTTAATGAATTAACTCTTTGTTCACACCATACGACCCTTGGAGCATGTCAGCAAAGTCAACAATCCTCATTTGGATTGTCAGCAAACTGCAAATATTATACATTTATGTACTGAGGCGGGGCGGACAGGGTGGCATAAATCAACCTAGTTTACCTAATGTACTTGCAGTATGTGGATACTCGTTCTGGAGAAGTTCATCATAAAATATGTATGGTCTCCAATTTCTTGGGGGCCATACATACCCTTAAATGATTGCAGTTTTAGGGGACGTTGTATATTATCACAACCATATAGTCTTTGTGTAACTTGGTTCTTGGTTAAAAGTGATGGCACAGAATGAAACTTAAGGTCTAGTTTTCACTTGATATCTGCTAAAAATTTTCATATATCGATAATAATATGACTAAGTCTATAATACGAGATTATGTTACTTATAAAACCTTAATAATAAGACCCCATAACAGACAGCGAATGATTGCAGGTATAGGGTGTATATCTCTAATTTGACATATAGACAACAAGCTAAAAAGACAATTTTCGTATTTATCATACTCACACTTTTATCGTCGTTATCTGCAGCTGATTTTGTTACAGCTAATAACAATAATTTAGCATTCGCATCAAAGAAGGGTGATACTGGTGGTGGCGGTAGTGGTGATAGCGGAGGTGGAGATAGCGGCGATAAAGGAGGCAGCAGTCGTGACAGCAGCGATGAGAAGGGCTCATCTGATTCATCGTCATCGTCAGATAAAGGTAGCGATAATGGAAGTAGTGGTAGCGGCGATAAAGGTAGGGGAAAAGATAATGGCGGCGGTGACACCAGTAGTACTTCTACACAGCCAGCACCACCAGCAACCAACGAACAGACATGTCCTGATGGTTCAAAACCAGATCCTGCCACTGGTAATTGCCCCCCTGCAATGCAACAAAATGTAGCTCCACTACAGACCCTGAGTCCTCAACAAACATGTCCACAAGGTTCAACACCTGATGCTAATGGTAATTGTCCTACAACTGCAAACCAGCAGAATGCAGTTCCCCCAGCTGGAGGAGGAATTCCTAACTGTCCAGACGGTTCAGCACTAGATGCTAGTGGTAATTGTCCAACACCAACCAACACACCAGTTCAGCCTCAAACAAAACAAGTAGAAGTACCAGCAAATCCAGATGGCAGATGTCCGGAAGGAGCTTATAGTGTTGGAAGTTCCGGTAATGCTGGTCAGCCTGGGACTGGGTCTGTTATTTGTCTTAAGAATGTCCCTGTAGAAACACCAACGCCTCAAACTTCCAATCCTCCTGAATTCGAAATTAAGCCAGGTATTGTCGAACCTTGCGGGCAAAATGTACAGCAAGCTCAATCCCGACCTGGCTTCAGCCCTACTCAGACCAGTCCCGGAAATGAACAGTCACCCTGTACAACGCCACAAAAGCTAGCCACACTACAGACTCTAACTCCACAACAAACCTGTAAAGATGGTTCAACACCTGATGCTAATGGTATTTGTCAAGATGGTTCAACACCTGTAGAAACACCTCCAGCTACCACATCTCCAGCTCCAAAATTGATAGGAAATGGTGTTTATGAGTTGCCAACTGTTCCACCTGAACCAACTGTCACTGGTATTCCTTCTTGCCCATCAGGAAGTCATCAGATATTCGGTGGTGCAAAGTGTGTAGTAAATGGTGTAAATTGCCCGTCAGGAACTGTTCTAATTAATGAAATGATGTGTGGGCCACAGCCGATAGCAACTCCTCCGAAAACCTGCCCAGAAGATGAAACCCTCTCTCCTAAAGGTAATTGTGTATCGGGGACAGTATGGCTGAATCTCATAAACGGAACTTTGATAGAGTTAGGAAATGGTAGATATCAGTTGAAAACTTATCAACCTGTACCTAATACTAATACAATAGCTCCTGTTTGCCCACGATTTAGTCATCTAGAAGGAAGTAATTGTGTAAAAAATGGCGCAGTTTGCCCCTCAGGAACGATTCGAGATGATAATGGTATTACCTGTTCACCGCCAACAGTATTGCCTGGAACTAATACTGGTACAGGTGGCGGTTTTATTCAATTAGGCAATGCTAAACCTGTGGTAGTATACGTACCTATGAATAAAGATGGCACCTGTCCTCCGGGTGATGAGCCAGCCTCTGGTGGCTACTGTAGGCATAAGATACAATCAACAGAAAATACTCCTCCAGCAGCTCCTCCAACAAACACACCTCCAGCACAGCCTCAACAGCCTACGCCATCGCAGCCAGAATGCGAGCTAGGTTTTCATTGGGATACCTCGCAGCAAGAATGTGTACCAAATGGTCCTAAGTAGTACTTGGAAGTAAAGTCAAATCCCAGTGAAATCCTGGTTCACAGGGATAACGCACAACTAAAATGTGTAGCGGGCTAATTAAGCAAACTGTGCGCAAATACAATATGCACCGAAATCAAAAGACAATATCGTTAAGGCTAAATTGAAATGATATAGCGTTGGCTAATGAGCACTATGTCTCAGTATGAATAGACAACTCATTTAGCCTATTTTCAATTGCGGTAATAGTGTGTCTGAGTTCTTGTATGTGGGAATTTTGTTCTTTTAACTCTCTGGATAATGCGGCAATTAGTTTTCTATTGTGAATTGATGCCATGATGTTTAGTTTGTCACTTACTGTTGGTAATGTAGAATTTCCCATGGCTGCCTGCTCTGGATTCCAGGCTTATTTTAACAGATTGTCGAAAGCATTTTTGTGGCCTAGGTCTACAAGTGCTGCTTGCAGCTCTGTTCTTAGCTCTGATATTATTTCCTCATATAGCTGACGAAATGATGGTGTTATTCTGCCCAAATGTCATCGCTCCTCAATCTAGCAGCATCATTCCCCCTGCTTTCCGTACGTAAAGAACTGCAGATTTTGGAGTCTTTGTATATTGATGTTTTATTAGCGTGGTTTTAAATGATGGAATTCCAGTCGTCTTGCAGAATTGTTTGAAATATACAATTACATTTGCTGCGTGCTTTAGATATAGACCACCTATAGGCCTAGGTATTATACCCTTGGATGTTATGTTTGAGTCACCAGTACACACCAAGGGTACTTTGTTCTTGGTACAAACTTTGCTAATTATCCATATTACTTGCTTTAGGATATTAGCAGCTTTCATCTAAGAGAAAATCCAAGATACAGTTTAGCCCTTTCACACCTGTACAATGAAATCGGTTCCTCTAGTAGGTAGATACCTTGCATCATTCTCATGCCAGTTATTTTTTTGATTCTAATGTCAAGTGCTTTTTCAATCAACTTTTTGATTATCTTTCTGTCTTCTACGTCAGAGGTTTTTAGTGGTCGTTTGACATGCTCTGAGAATTTGTAAGTTTCCTCCTCTTCCGTCAGTCACTATGAGTTTCCCATTACTTCTATAGGTAGAAGCGTTCTCGGTTACTGCTTTACATGCGCCATTTGCTTATATAGCAGCATCTTACATCTTTTAAGAGACTTGAAACATAAAGAGCTAGCTAAAAGGATAATTTTCGTATTTCTTGTAATGACACTAATATACATAAGCTGTGATATTTCTACATGATATCTTATTGGATATGGAAAGTTACCAATTTTATTCCACCATTCAATTCCTGTAAAAAGACTATATGCTTCAAAAGTAAATGAGGAGAATTCCTCTCCCATATTCAATTGTAAGTCAAACCTTTCTGTTTGCTTTGTATTTCTATCCTCTAGAAGATAACTAATGCATTCTTTTTGTGAATTCATGATGATTTGGCGAATATATGAGTGACCAACAATGGGAGATATTTGTTTAAATTGATACTGGTTTACACCATTAAATATAGCATCAAATTTTCCATCATTATTAAATGAGCATATGAGATTGAGCTCAGCAGGTATATTCTGTCTATTGAATAATTCCAATAGGTATAGCATCCACGATTTGTCAGGTATTTGATTACCCATGTCTTCAATTAATGTTATAGTATCGCTTACAGCGATAACTCCTCTTGGAAATGAGGATTTGTTACTACTCGTATTGTGAAGAATACCGCAAAACGAACCTACCCAGAAATGCAATATAAAAATAATGAAGTGACTAATATGATATTTATTCTAACATTAGGGATTAGTTAAACTACTTGTTCAGCAATTGGTTGTTGTTCTTCTTCTATAGTAAAATGACCATCATCCACAACTGATTTTTTAGCTAATCTTCTGTTTTGTCTTCTTCTATCCTTGTACCAACCTATTCCATAGATGGCTGCCATACTACATGCTAATATAGCAAGGCTTGCAAAACATGCTACTGCCATAGTAACTATTATTGGAAGATATACAAAAATCTTCTTGTTTGTACAATTATTTTATCTTTACAAATAAGTCTAGTAATGTACTCTAAATCACGGTTATCAATTGTACTCTTTACCTGTTTTGCGATACTTTTGATGTATCGATATGAGTCTGTTTATGTCTTGCTCCGAATCACTAGGATTACATAACTTGGCAATCTTCAGAACATCTCTTATGTCTTTGCTGCCTGTTTTCCATACTGAAGAAGCTATTTGTATTATCGTATTCTGAGGTAATTTGTTAATTATCCTGACTGATATTGCTTCAAACTCTTCGTAAGTATATTCTGGAATTTCAAAAACAGTGAACCTACTGAGCAATGGTTTACTTAATCTTTCAGTACTATTTGATGTTGCAAATATTACCATGTTAGCTTTTACGGTTTGTGTGTTTCTAACCTTGGTAGTTGTGAACTCTCCTCTCTCCATCATAGTTAGCAATCCTTCTTGATGCTGTACTGACATCTTGTCAATTTCGTCTATTATAATAATTTCTTTATGGGGATTTTCTGCAATGAAATTCTGCAATCCGGCTTTAGTAGTAGCAGCTCCTTTTGTAAAATATACCTCGAACTGCATGCCATTTTGTATTTCTAACATAAATAATGACTTCGCACAAGCTGGTGGTCCTATCAGTAGTGTATGAGCTCTCTCAGGCGATTCTAATGCTCGCAGCATCATCTCTTTGACATCATCTAATCCTTCAATGTTTGAGAAAGTATTGAGAGCTCTTTGTCTTACGGTTAATTTTAATTCCTGCTGAGGTTCCTGAATTATGTGTAAACCCCGTGTTTTATTCTTCTTAAGAAAATCAAACATTGTGTATTATTTCCACTCTATTGGAGGAAAATACTGGTGATTCCAGGTTTTCTTTTTCTACAGGATAAGTTGAATATACAAATATTGACTTATCCCTATTTATTGTCATAAAACGGTAATCTGTAGTTACATTATTTAAAATTAAATCCTGTATTTTTCCTTATCCACATAAGACGTGTATAATTGAATATAGTTATAGGTGGTTTAATATCGCAAACCATCCCGCTTTCGAAAACACAAGTTCATTACAGCTGTGTGCATTAGATGTACTACTAGGATGACACGCCGTTGCGCCACATTTGGATTGAAGTGCATCTCCTGTAAGTGGATCACAGCTGATGTTTAGACTATTGGAAACGTGATCTCTACTTAATGCAAATTCATTTATACTTGTTGTCGCTACAATAATTCCCACAGCAACAATAATTGCAATCGTTGCTACCACGATCGTTGATTTGTTTTGCGTTTTACTTACTCCTATGGTGATATATTGTTATAGTATAATAAGAGATATAAATCTCTATGTAGAATCTAATGATAGCTAATTCAAAATATTTGTCGATTGTCTTATATGTGATAATCGATAATTATGAGAAATGAGGCGTAGCAGTGCTAAGACCTTTAGCCTATTTACAATATTATTCATTTTAGTAATGTTTTCTTTAGTATCTTCGAGTATCATCAATTACAATACTAGTATCAGTATGTATGCTTATGCGAAAAAGTCTACGAAATCCTCGGGAGGAAGCAATAGCGGCATAATCGAGGGTGATGCTAGTAGTAATGATAAAAAAGGCAGAGCCATTGAAGGAAGCAATAGTGGAAAAGATGGTAATATGAATAGCGCTGATACAACTGCTAGTGATAGCATTGATAACAAAATAGGCGGGATTACTGGTTCAGATACTAAAAGTTCTTCAGGTAGCTTAAACAATCAGGGTAATAGCGGTAGTAAAAATATCTACCAAAGCACAAATGATGGCAGCAATAGAGGTGTTGATAATAATCCGCAGCAGACAACATGTGAACAAGGATCAAACTGTAGTGATCAGCAAGGCTTAAGTGCTCATGACCATTCTACAACTGGCACAACTGCCAATATACAAGATGATAAAACTCCATTCGTTTTATCTTTACCATTTCCTTAAAGATGGATTTGTATTGGAAACAAAGTATCATCTTCTTCAGATACTATTAATTGAATTCCATCACGTTTAAGGTCGATATTATTAGCTTTTCTTAACCTAGCAATATGAGCTGAGATTATTATTATTCATTTGTCATTATCATAAAACGGTAATCTGTAGTTACATTATTTAAAATTAAATCCTGTATTTTTCCCTGAACTCACTCTAATACTTCAGGTTATGCCCTGTGTTGTAACTAGACTACCATGTATCATGCGCAACTGATCTTTATATCATTATATTCCATATGTTCTCATAACATATGCGTGATAGAATATACCAAAAGAAAATACAAAAAGTCGAGAAACACATAAAAAAACACGGAGCGACAGATCATCTAACCATTCTGAATGAAATGGATATAGATTATGATACTTTGATGAATATTCTATCTGAACTACGTAAGAAAGGACGTTTGAAATGAAGTCATGTACACATTAACTAAAATGAGATAAGATGTGGTCCATCTAAAATTAAATTGGTTGGTGTCTAGGAACCGGTGGACCACGGATCATTAGCGAACAACACTGTTTTAATGCATGAGTATATGACCAATGCAGCATCACATATGTAGTAGCAAGAAGATTATCTGATTTCTGCATCGTTTTCCTTGACATCTAGCATGTGTCTAACACTCTGAGCAAAGTCTCAGCATCCTTGTTGCTCCTAATTCATAGTTATCAGGATTATACCCAGCATAACCGAAATTCTTAAGCAGAATTGCTACGGGTCTTGTAAGTAGGAAGTGTAACTTATACAATGGATATGGTTGGTTAGTTATATACACGATTGGGAAGATAGTTGAATAAACCAACTTATGGCTATATTTGACGTTTGTAATTAAAACGTCTCTATGTAGAGATTGGTAATATTCTAAATTTACTTACGGGTACATACTTTCTATATATTCATACTAGTATTTCTTGAGCCAAGGCAGGCATCTTTTTATCCATCAAATTTTCTATTAATAGTCTCTAATTTGGCTCTGTTAATCTATTTAAGTCTTTAAATCTATTTCTTAACGTTACCTCTGTTATCCTGTTTGGAATAGATGAATATATCGCTAAAAACAAACAGCATTTATCCTGAGTTAGAACCTCAAATCAACGTTCTCTTTGCTTACAAATGGCAGGATTTTGTTGAGGATTATATATTCGTGATTTGCTTCTATGTCAAACGATACCATTAAAATGCTGCTATCGCCTAATGGCATTGTTGCTCTCTTTACTTTTTCGTATAATGCGAATGCATATATTGTTTTGCCAACCTTTTCTTCAAGCACTTTTCTAGTTCCCATTCTGATAATCGATTGCATAACAGATAGTTCTGATTCTTCCTTTGTAAGAAACGATTCTAAGCCTTCTCTATATTCTTGTGAAACTAATTTACCTTCTATATTCGCTATGCCAGCAAACCTAATATTTTTATCAAGCTGAAGGATTTGTTTGCATAAGCTTCTTGCTTGTTCACTCAATATTCACACAACTATAATGGTAGCTACCTATTCTTAAGCTCTACTTGATTAAGTGATACATAAATTCATAACACATTTCTACGTATCATGGTTTGACAATGTTCTGGTCGCTCCATATATTATTGGAGGGTCTTCTAATATTAGACAGGAATGGGATTTAACTATTCTAGTTAACATCTCTTCATCAATACTGACATCATCATCAGAGCCAAAAATTGTTGACATTTTATATATACATAAAATACTTGTAGGTTTGGAACTGCTTCTGTGTTTTTCAAGCATTTCTTCCACCAACGCAAATTCAAATCCCAAAATATTTGAAAGAAACCAGGACATGTCTTCAGTAGCCAGTCTTATTTCTTGTGAGGTAATCGTCTTGTCTGTTATGACTTCTTCTTCTTTATTGCATTTCTCTGGAAGTTCATATTTACTTTTATTTGTAAAAGAATTTATCCAATCTAGTATCTTTTTCAATATTTCTGACTTTTCAATACGTGTTAAATCCTCATAGTATAAGATATTATCGAGATGAGAAAATTCTGTTTGTTTATTTGAGATTAATGCTTTTACCGGCGATGTCATATTGGCATCATTATTGTTTACAGTTTTAGTATTAGTATTAGTATTAGTATTAGTATGGCTATGATTATTCCCACTATGGGAACCTCCAAGAAATGCATCTAATATTTTATGCTTAGCATTTTCAGTCTCATAAACAAATATTACATGCATACCTGCTAATATCCTATGAACGAATTCTATAACTTCAGAATAACTAATCTTCTTTAGAATATATTCTACTCCAATATTTGGATTTGCAATTTCCTTGTCAGTAATTTCTGAGACTAATGACGACGCCACAGCTCTAACTAGTATCTCTTTTTTAATATGAGCCAGAATTATCTTTGCTCCATAGCCTGATAAGTTGTAGAGTGATTTTGCAAATATATCATAATTTGTTGTTAATTCCTTTTCTGATAGTCCATATAATGAAGACAAGTTATATAATATAATTGGTATTGCATCTTTGCCAAATAAAGTTTCAAAGGACTTTTTTATTGATTCTGAAAAAATAGATTCGGCTTTGGAAGGAATCGGAATATATCCTAATTTGTCTAAAACAGCAAGAGTAGAAACCAATCGTATATGTGGCAAATATACATGTTAATATATGTATATTTTAGCAGTTTGGTCAGTTTACATCTCTATGGAAGCTGCCTAATTAGAAAATACGCTTAAAATGTAAAGGCATCAGGCATTCGTTATTTGGAATTATGATCATTGTTAGCCAGATCAGTTATGGAAATGATAGTTATAGAAGAGCCTTTTGAGTATTCATAACCAATATATAGATAATCTTATACGTTCGACAGTTTTAAAAACAGTCAATTGACCCGCGAGTATTCGAGAGTAAATACGAGAGATGTATGAATATAACGAGCACATAAATAAGGAAACTAAGAATAGTAGTAATAATCCACTAAAAATAGACAAAAAATTTCTTGATGAATTATCAAAGTTTATTCAATCAGTTGAATCCGAAATGGATATAATGTTGCCTGGATCTGCGTCCTTGAAATTCCTATGGTATTACAAGATAATTGATTATATAATATCACAGAAACTGGCCAAGAATATCATTATCAGATTGCTATGCCCACTAGATGAGAATAGTGTGATGCTAACCAAACAGTTAGTCCCATTTGTCGGGTATAGATCAATAAACCTATCATTGCCTAATACCTCATCAAATTCCTTGTTCTTTATTAGAGATAATCAGGATATTTTTTCTTTTTCAATTGAAATGCAAAGAGAGCAGCAACAACAAGATAAAAACAAAGACAACGACACTATTTTTTCTGTCAATAATTGGTCATATTCTAACGACATCTCAATAGTAAGAAATGTAGTTTATTGTTTCGATATCATATGGGAAGAAAAAGAAAATCATGATAAGACCATAAAAGAAAAAAGGCATTCTGAGCTTTTGTTTGATTTAATATCACACGATATTGGAAATTATCATCAGACAATACAGGGTAGTTTGGATATTATAACTTCTCTTTTTAAAAGAAATAACAATGATAATAACCCAAATGCCCTCTCTCAAAATAACGAAAGAATTATTTCATTTCTTACAACTGCAAAAAAAGCACTAAATAAAAGTCAATTACTTGTAGACAACATACGTAGGCTAGAACGACTATACGGACAAAAGGAACTAAAGCTAACATTGAAGAATCTTCCAGATGCTATCAATAATGCATATACTACAGTAGACCAGACACTCTACGATAATAACCCGCAAGGTAAGAGAATTAAATTCTCTATAAACGTGGTAGGCAGTTATTGCACCGGCGATATAAATGTAATTGCAGAAGATCTACTTGAGGAAATCTTTGTTAATTTATTTTCTAATAGCGTAAAATATACAGACTCATCAGAAGTTAAAATTGACGTTGTAATAAGGGACTATTTTATTGGTGAAGTAAAATATTGGATGATAACTGTATCAGATTATGGTAAAGGTATACCAGACTTGATGAAAAAAGGTTTGTTTGAACGATTTTATTCTAACGCTAAGGGAAGTGGATTGGGCCTGTCGATAGTAAGAACATTAGCTGAAAGATATAAAGGCAAAATCTGGGTAGGAGACAGGGTATATGAAGATTATTCAAAGGGAACTACATTTGGAATGATTTTTCCAGTAGCTGAGCAACGAGAATAAATATTATTATACGGTTTTTTTCTATATGTTATAGGCAGTAGCAGTTTATTGATTATGTGCTGTTGATATTATTTTCCATCCATATTGGATTATGATGTTCCTGTAATTGTCTTATTTGCTCTAATGCCATAATGTCAATATCTTTAGAATCATATGCACATATGCCTATTGCAGGAAAGTTAAATCTTTGCTCCAAACATGATTCATATTCAAGTAATTCTTTAGTAAATCCATTCTCGAAAAATGCAGCCATATCTCCAAATACTCGCATTCCTCTCTTACCTTTGCTAAGACAGTTTTCTACTAAAGTAGACCATAATGCCTTTGTTCGCTGAATATTTGGTATCCTATCAGGAAAATACACTTCGTCAGTGGTTTTAATAATAATATCGCCTCTGGATTCAAGTTCTTCGACGTTTGCTTCGCTCCACTCATTTATCATCCTGGCACGAATTTCATCTTTTGGCAGGTCATTGGTGGTAATAACAACAACCTCGTTTCTTCTAAGACCGTCTTTCAGAAAGGCAAAGGCTTCATTAAATTTTTCGTCTTTAGTAGGATAAACTGCGATTATATGATTTCCTTGTTCAATTGTTTGTAAGCGCTGTGCCAACATATCTACTATAAAGAGGTTATGATATAAGAATTGTGGAAGCAGAATATAATAATGAGTAATCAACTACCTCAGATATTGATAAACGCCTCTTATACCATGAAGCAATAGCAATATTTGCCTAGACCTTGAAGTTTTGTTTTGATTGATTTAATCTGAACATATAGAATTTTTTAATATTATCTCCTATACGAGTTGGTGCTATAAACCAGTAAATATATACAAAATTTGGTCTAAGCTTACTGAGTTTAATATAATTATATGCACTATTTGTACTAGCTCACCATTTCCAATTGGTTTTTGAATATAGTGGCTCTCAGGTCTAAATTCTTGTAGAGCTTTAACTGAATCGGTATATGATACTCGGTCATAACCCACCTTCAAATACCATTTGATTAACCACACATATGTCACGCTCATCATTAACAATCAGGACCTTCTTTTTGCTTCTTGGTTGATTATACAGCTTCCTTAGCCTTGTTGAATAGTAATATTATGTTTGTACTTCTCTTTTGCCTGAAGATTTACTTTAGTTATGAGTTGATGATTGAATTAAAAGATATAAATGTTCTTCTTTGTACTAAGATCATTCATATCTGCGCAGCGCACAATTCTTGCTTTTGTTATCTGAAATCATTTATTTTACTACTGGTAAAACAAATTTGTGATTGGTGAAAGCTGAAGCTAAGTATTATATAATAAATTATATTTTTCTAGAAATATGCTCCATGTTTTCTAATAGTTAATTGCCGATATCCAGTTCGGGATAATAATTAATGGTGGATTATCCTAAAATTGTTGCTACATGTTTTACTAAATCTTCTATAACTTTTGGTTTTCTAATAAAGTATTTTGCTTCCTCTAGTTCTGGGAATGATTCTTTGAATTCTTCACGGTAGTCTTCAAATGCAGTAATAAAACATACTTGCATGTTTTTGTCAATATCTTTCATTCTTTTATATAATTCAAATCCATTCATTTTCGGCATCCTGATATCTAATAATGCTAGGCCATACATACCTGGCTTGAAATTGGATAATGCTGATATAGGATCATTGTAAGTGTCAACTTCAAATCCATTCATTTGTAAAATCATATCAAAACTTGAAGTTATATCTGGCTCATCATCTACAATCAGAATTTTCCTTGGATTGTTAGATTGGTGACTTTTGCTGGTATTTTTCTCATTACTATTACCACTATTACTATTATGAGCCGCAGCCATTTTTAGATGAAAGCGTTTTATAGATATAGGTGCTTCGGTCTTAATAATTAATGAACTGTATATTAGTTGTACCCTACTTTTGTCATCATTATGGTGATGATGTAGCAGTCACTATTTTAGTGCCATAAACGCATGTTTTTATAAAAATGTCTACTAAGAAATATTTGCTTGCAGTACTAATTCATTTTAATCTGGACTAGAATACGTATGCTGACCTTTAAGATTTCAATCACGAGAAATATGATTATTGTTGAACTCTAGTGCCAGTCCTGCCATCATTATATACCGGCTAGCCCTTCGTTAAGATTATCAGTTAAATAGCATATCTATTTGTTAGTTAATCATTTATCGTCACTATGAATGTCCGGTCTGTGGTTACGGTATAATGAATTAAATCCACTATTTGTTAACATTGAATCGATTAAAATGCTTTCAATCAATCAATCAATTTGTAAGCTCGAGTTAGATACAATCCAGAGAATTAGTTTCTGTATTAACTCCTAGAATTTTTAGATATTATCTAGTATATTCTACTATTGGAGAGGTACTTAGCTGAAGAGTGGATTATTTACTGTCTAGTCCATCGGTTCCAGGCAGTGGGTAAGATATGTTCTACTTGTTATGCTAAGACATATTACAACAACAACAGCCGATACAGTGGAATTTGATTAGTGAAATATACAAAATACGCATTAGTCTAGCATACTACACGTTCTTCAAATGCAGATCCCTCTTTTATATATGAATTACTAGGACTTCAACTGCTTGTTTTTCTTGTTGCTCTTGTTTATCTTCTACTGTCTGTGTAGTACTATAGCATATGTGCTTTCATTGATACCTCATCATTGTTTCTAATCAGATCAGGTTTGAACTTTTGGTCCGGCTATCTCTGTATTTATAAAATTCTGAAAATCAGGATTGAACCATTTATCAGGTTCTATTTGTTTCCATGTTTCCTTGATTGTTCCCCTTCGGAATATATGTCTCATCCACTGTTGCCATCCTACCCATTCATTATCATCAAGTACTTTTCTTTTACGCATCGCATATGCATGAGAACATATCCACAGGATATAAAATGTGTATGATTCCTCTCTAGATAACTTTACTTCAGTATCTAATACTCCTTGTATCGAAGGATCCTCCATGGCACGTTCCACCATCTTGAGATACTTTTCGCCCAAGTCATTGAGACCTCTAGTTTGCGTATCAATTGACAGACTTTGTATTGTCTTCTTTGAGAAAAATAGAGTCAATACCATAGTTCCTACTATTCCAATTGTTTGTGCTATACTCAGTATGTCAGAAAAACCTATTACAATACCTTCAACCATTAGCCTCAGTCGCAAACGTGTTGATAATAAGTATTATTGATATACATGAAGTGTAAAATGCTAAAATACTTCCCTTTGCATCAAATCCTGTGGCAGCATCGAAGAATGTACCAAACTGGAAGGTTTCAGGAGATTGGTTTGATGTATGTAAATGCAATATGCCATGTCCATGCGAATTCGCTCAGACTCCTACGTATGGTGAGTGTGACGGTATCCTTGCATATCATATTAATAACGGAATTTATGGGGAAACCATCCTTGATGGTTTGAACGTACTAGCGTTAGGAGGTTTTAAAGGCAATATCTGGGCTGCTGATGCAATAACAAAAATAGACCTTGGATTCTTCTTTGATGAGAAAGCTAATGAAAAACAAAGAGAAGCTCTGAATATGATTTTTACCGGCCAGGCCGGTGGATTTATGGCTGAACTGGCAAAGATAATAGGAAACGTAAAAGGACTTGAATTTGCTCCAATTAAGTTTGAAATAGCAGATGACCTTAGTTATTGGAGTGCAGAGATACCAGGAAAAGTATTAGCAAAGGCTGAAGCATTAACAGGACCTATGACTCCACCTGGCAAGCGTGTCCAAACTATTAATCCACCAGGAAGTGAGGTAGGACCAGGAACAGTTGCTACATGGGCTATATCTACAGCTGACCAAGCCAATGCAATGGGTTTTAAGTGGGAAAGAAAAGGTAAATCAAGTAAGCATATCGCATTTGAGTGGAGCGGTCCATAACCATATAGCAAGAACATTAATGGTACTTTCTTATTATCACTAGAAAATTTTGTTTATTGTTTTGTCTTCATCTGCATCTTCATTCTCCTTGGATATGACGTTAGGAATGGCGCTGCAAATCGCTTATTCTGATATTGTTGATAAACTATGAAATCCTGCCTATACAGCTCTTAAACTGTATCGATTTGAACCTGAATTTATATTGCAAAAGGATAAGCATATAAGATTAAAATATAATTCGCTCATCCAAAAATTGTTTTATTAGTGTGACGCTAACATCTAAATCCTCTTCTAATGGGAAATGCCCAGTGTTTAATAAGTGAACTTCGACATCCTTAATGTCCTTCTGGAATGCTAATGCACCTTGTGGTCCAAAGAAAATATCATTTTTTCCCCATGCAACTAACGTTGGAGGCTGATGTGTTCTAAAGTATTGCTGCCATATAGTATATTGTTTCAAATTATTTTGGTAGTCATAGAATAATGCAAGTTGTATCTCTTTGTTGCCTGGACGATCCAATACAAATTGATCGATATTCCATGAATCTGGACTGATCACAGCCGGGTTTCGAGTCCCATTAAGATACTGATATTTTGTAAAGTCTGCAGTAAGAAGGTTTATTCTTAACTTTTCCTTATTTTCTTCAGTAGGATGTTCCCAAAATGCACGTATTGGATCCCATGCAGATTGTAGTCCTTCCTCATAGGCATTACCATTCTGAGTAATTATCACTTGTATTCGCTCAGGATGTTTTACTGCTAATCTGAATCCAACTGGAGCGCCATAGTCATGAACGTAAATACTATATTTGTCTAATTTTAGTTCTTCAACAAAATTGTTTATCACATTCGCCAGGTTATCAAATGTGTATTCAAACTGATCGATTGGAGGTTGGTCACTGTTTCCGAATCCTGGATAGTCAGGAGCAATAACATTATATTCGTCTCCAAGTTCTCTGATTAAATTTCGGAACATATGGGATGAAGACGGGAATCCGTGAAGTAGTAAAATAGTTGGCTTCTTCATATTTTCAGCATGCCGGAAAAAGATATTGGCACCATCCACTTTGACAGTTTTGTATTGTATGATCACAATATAACATGTGTATGTACGTAACAGAAGTATATATTTTACGTACACCATAAACAAACTCAAAAGTAGTATGAATGAGAATTTAGGTAAACATTCTCGCATAGTTGAGATACAGCTGAAATCAATATAGATTGAACAGTTGAAAAAAATATCTGATAAAATATTTGATACGACCGAGGTAGTCATTCCATGTCACGATACTTTTTCTATCGGGATCTTACTGGTAGCGTTTGGTATATCTTCAATTTTCCTTATAGTGGTTGATAGTTTTACTGGCATTTATGAGCGTCTCCCTCCTTCTTTAGTATACCATTTATCTTGTTCAAGAGTATATGAACCCGTATATAATGCGGGCTCGGAGGGATTAGTTACGATATCGGTGTTAAAAGCGGATTTTAGTATCTTTAGGTAATGATACACTAGCTTTAAAGTTTTCTGTTTCTAAAATTATGGTTAAGTATCTAATGGAAATTGCCATTAGAATCGGTTTTGGACATTTAAGATTACGAATCGTAATAATCATAATCATAATCTTGAGAAAAAATTATGCAGATTAGAGAGATTAATAATGATTCATCCATACATGATATAATGGATGATATAATTTATCGTACTAACACAGGCATAAAAAGTTCTAACACCTATAATGGTCTATTCTCTATTGATGAGAACGGTAAGTACGAATTAGGTATATTCTCTCCATTAAAACCAACTACAAAAACAAGCAATTTGGAATTTATAACCGGTGAGGTTGATCCAAACATTTTGAATATTCATTCCTCTGCTGAGCAGGTCATTAAACTATGGGAAGAATACGAAATAATAGGTTTTCCTTTGGAAGATATTGCTCAATCATTATATCAACTAGAATTAATAGAGTTCATTAGAACATGGCAAGCACCTCCTGTCACCTTATTGGCTGAAGTAATTGTGCTGCTGGACAGTATCAACAGATGTAAGCAAATTAAAGGATTTAACGTAAGGCTGAGCAAGGATAAAAGAAAATTGTTAGAGATCATCGAATCGAGAAACAAAGCTAAAAAAAATCTTCAAAAAAATAGAGATGTCTACGAAAAGATCTATACACTACATAACGAGTATGCCACGGCGTCTTACATCAATGAAATCTCGCCCATCGAATTAACTGATGATATCAATAAACCTGATTTCAAGGTTATAGATAGTGGTATTATGATCGACACCAAAATGAGACTAGCAAATGATAAACCTGCGTATAAAGATACTTCTGACATGGATCTAACAAATCAATCCATATTTTCTTTATTGATGAAGGACGGGTTTGCACCATTACAGAAGGCATTCGATGACCAGAATGCAGATATTGCAATGGTTAACTTATCTGTAAGTTCTTATGGATTTTTGCTGTCTACAGGTCTTATCGCAGATTCAAATTTTAGAGATACGATTACAATGGCGTTAAATATGGTGAAGAATAAGGAAAAAGCGGTTATCTTTTACACCCTACCCAGGGGGACTATTAGTGGTATCTTTGCTATATGTTTCAAAAGGAGCATAGTGGATAACATAGGAGGAGAGTTAAGCAGGACAGATAGTCAATTCTACCGTCTGGGAACTAAAAAGAACTTTTCTGAATTTGCGGCTTATGTTAATGCGTTAAAACCGGAGTCACTGAATAATGTCGATAATGGTGGACTCCATATAAGGGATCTAAATGCGACAGATACTAACAATGTGGACTAAAGTTTATGGATCAAAAATAACGTACTATTTAAATCTCTCAAAGATAATATGGCAAACAAAAAAAATATTAGTCTATAAATAGAATATTTAATTATAGCAAAAATGAACAATTCCTCATCGGTATCATCAGTTTCTTCAGAAGCAACTCAAAGAAAAAACAAAGATTCTGTTGACGATGTCGTTACAATCAATGAAAAGGTAAATTTAACAAAACAACAGCATCAGGTTTTGAAAATTATCTGCGATACATATGTAATGCCAATTTCGGAATACATGCAACAAGCCCTTGTCGAAGCAATGAGGTTTGATATAGAGGAAGGTAACTTCTCAGATGCATTGTTAGAAAAGATAGGTGGCGAAGACAGCAAAAAGGATAATAATTCTTGTCCCTCTTCGTCTGGCTCTCTTTTTCCTGGCCCAACAACCCAAGAATTAGATCAGCTTAAAAAGTTGCAGTCCCAGGTATAGTTAGATAAGATTTTTGCAAAAATGACACTAAATCTTATGTAACTGGACATCGCTTCTTTCAGTAACATGCTTCTTCAAATTGTATCATCATATGCATTCCACATTATCTACAATATCTGATCTTTAATAGGTATTACATCCCTAACTTCACATAAATAAACCAGTTGTTGTTAACGATATGATATTATTTGGTAATTTTTATGTAGTTCTTTTCGTGCAGACTAACAGAATAATAAGAGATCCCATCTATGGTTTTATTTCTCTCTCATATTATGGATTTATACAACAAATAGTAGACACCACCTATTTTCAGCGACTTAGAAGATTATCTCAGCTAGGTGTTTCACAATATGTCTACCCTACCGCAACCCATAGTAGATTAAATCACTCATTAGGTGCCATGGAATTATTTGTACGACTATTTGATCATTTATTTAAAAATTCAAAAGAAAATAAAGATGATGTTGAACAATTGCGAAAGACAGGGATAGCCGCTATTTTACTGCACGATATAGGACATGGACCTTTTTCTCATGCGTCTGAAAAAATTTTCAGTTTTAATCATGAGGGTATGACATCAGACATAATACAACACACACCGATTAGAGAGATACTAATCAACTCAAATATAGACTTAACAGCTCTTAATCAAATAATCACAAAGACTGCACCACCAAAATACAAGCTTCTATCACAAATTATAAGCAGTCAGCTCGATGTTGATAGACTTGATTATCTTACACGAGATACTTACTTTACCGGCGTTGGATTTAGTTCCATAGATTTAGAAAGGATAATTTTAATGATGGAGATCTATGAGGGTAGCGGAGACATCAATGGTTATGCAGTAATTAATAACAAGGGAATGCAGTCAATCGAATCATATGTTCTGAGTAGACACCTTATGTATGAGGCTGTTTATTATCACAAAACCACCAGATGCATTGAATTATTAATAGATAAAATTTTTTTACGAGCGAGGACTCTCGCAGAAAAAGACAAAATTAGCATTCCAGAAGAGATCAATTTTTTGAAGGAAAACAGACCATTAACATATCAAGATATTTTCAATTTGGATGATCATATAATATATAGTATTATTCTTAAATGGTCGTACAATGATGACATTATACTTCAGGATCTTGCAAAGCGTGTAATTAATAGAAAGCCACTCAAAGGAATCGACTTGTCATCGAATGAGTTACTAAAAAAGTATCTAGATAAAAAAGGGAATATAGAGTCGGCATTAAAAGATGCAAAGCAATTTTTCGATCCTGATTATTATTTATTTACAGACAATCCTGCAGACCAGCCATATTTTCCTTATTCTCCAAGAGGACCCGATGATGAGACGACGGTAATTACAAATATCTTTGCTTTAAGCAATCAAGGAGAACCCAGAGAGGTGTCTCAGCTTTCACAAGTTATAAATGCCTTGTCTCAGAAACAATATCATTTGCGTGTTTATTTCCCTCGTGAAATTGTTTCTGAAGCTTTAAGTATCTTGGGGAGAAGTACAAAAAGTGGATGATATGCTGGAGCAAGATATGCGACAGGCGAGATCGGATCATTGTATGACCGACATCCTTTCCAAGACAGATGTAATATGTCTAGCATTTCACCATCTTAAAGAAATAAGAGGTCGTACTAAATTACAGAAGATATTATATTTTGCTAGCTTGTATGCAGACGACATCATAAATGACTATCGCTTCTATCAATACGGTCCTTATTCTGAATGGGTAAGGCAGGAATTGGACACTTTGGTCCATAACGATATTGTAAGAGAAAAAAATGAACGTTATAGTGAAGGGCAAGCAGTATACAGCTATGAGCTAACAGATAATGGTCGATCCTTAACTAAATTTATTTTAAATGAAAAGATAGACTCAGACATTGGTAAACAGATCAAGACGATATTTGATGAATTTATTAAATTTAGCAAAGAAGAACTCGAAATTATGTCATCCCTTGTTTTTTTGAAGAGAATAAATCCAGGTATAAGTGATAATGACTTAGTAGATCTTGTAAAACAATACAAACCTTGGTTTAGTAAGGATGATATAAATAAAAATCTTGTAATATTTTCTTTATTAAAAAGAATGGATATCAATATTTTCTAACCAACTTAACCAGCTATGATTTAGTTATTATTACTGTCTTCGTTTGTGTTTTCAGCATCTATTGAACAACAAGAACTAATTTGATACGATTTAATAATTGATTCTGATGCATCATCACTTACCAATTATCTACATCTGAAAGTTGCAGACTCAGCACGCAATTAAATTATTATCATACTAATCCTGAAGTTCCTTGCAGTAATTTATTTTGACGGATTCGTAAAGAGAGTGAACATATATCGCCTGAACAACCTTATCGCCTGAAACCTGAAAATCGTGCTCAGAATACTGGAGATATTTCAGGCGATATATCTTTTGATATAAATCATATATCACCTTGTATATCGCCTGAAGAAAATATAGAAAACCATGCTCAACATGAACAATTAAGGCGATCAGGCGATACAGGCGATATTTGTTCACAACGTATTATTGTTGTCATTACCTGGTTCCTTCTTTGGTAGATGATTACCAATGTACTTTTTCTTCAACTTTTTGCTTTCAGCATCCTTCCAGTAAGCATAGTAATAAGGCCCATGCTTTAGTTCACACATCCCCTTTCCACACTTGATGTATTCTTTTCTTATTGTTGCATTCGCAGGTATTGATTTAGCTCTATTAGCATAAGCAAGTTGTTTTGATTTAATTTTATTTAGGAACTTCGTTGCTCTCTCAGTTGTTCTATTAGCATTTTCAAGTAACTTTTGTAATGAAGTATGCTTATTTCCAAAAAGAGGTTTACGCCAATCAAATACTGGATTTTCACTATTCTCTTTATGAAGAGAGATTACCTCACTGGCATCTGATTTAGAACTAGTGTTATTGTCATTATGAGTAGATAGATCATGATATCTGCTCATGCGTTTTATAGTCAAATATTATCCCTATACTATGTAATACGTTTCTAATACAAAATTTTTCTCTTTCATTTTAACATATACAGCACACTAACTTTATGTATGCTGTGGAACAAGTCTGGTTTATCAATTTATGTACTATATATTCTAGGTTGAATACCTTAGAACAACTATATTTGGAGCAACTGCAAGTGTATTACAATATGTTATATTAGAAGTTCAGATTGTGGCGAAACCACTTTTGCTTATTTCGTCAAAAAGGTATTTATAGCATAAATATTTGCTTCTGGTTCTAATCTATCTCTGCTAATAATCTTCTAATCAAATATTTTACTTCAACAGGTTTTTTTATGAAACATCCAAAACTTACTTTAGGCCATACTTCTCTAAGCGCATCTATATTTAGGTCTGCTGCTGACATGAAGCACACTCTAACGTCGACGTCTAATTCTAATACCTTTTCACATAACTGGAAGCCATTCATATGCGGCATATAGACGTCTAATAGCAATATGTCATAAAAATTTGGTTTGAATTGTGATAAAGCTTCTAAAGGATTATTGTATGTATATGCTTTAAATCTTGTTTCGTTATCATTTCTGCTACAATGATATCCTTCTAGACCCACCTTGAAAGTTAAGGTTACATCAGGTTCGTCGTCTACAATGAGAATTCTTTTTTGATATGAGTCTCTTGCCTCTTTTTCTTTTGAAGTTGCAGTATCCAGTTTTTGATCTTGTTGATATGACCTGTTCTCGCTACCAGAAAAGTAATGAAAGAGAGAAGTTACCTTATGTAGGATCATGGGATGATAATAGCAGTCTTTGGTTGGCTTTAATAGAAGAGATGACGGAGTTAAACTTATGTCAGCTAATAATATTTGGCATCATCCCTTTTCTTTTCTGCATATACCCATTAATGCAATACGGGAATAATGATATTCAGCTATAGGTATAACATCATTAGATTTACATCCTAGAATGGATGTTTCCTCATTCATGTAACAAATTAGCAATAGTATCCAACATAAGACTTATGACTACAATGTGGGACATTGTGGAACGATGTGAAAGACAAGCAAGATCTTGCTCCTGGACTTATCGTACAACTCATACACTAACAACCGCATGTCCTAGACAAAGAACTTCTCTTGAGTTCCTCATAGGTGGCATTCAACCAGTATATGGTATACGCGATCTAGCTCTATAGCCAAGATAAAATAACATGTAGGGATCTGAATTATCGTTTTTGCCTGGTTTACCCAGATGCTTATTACGTTATCGGTTAGTGTTCTTATACTTGCAGGCACATTATTAACTAGTCCTTCCTTCATGATTATTGCTGTATATTGTTGCTTTCTTGTATGGCATTGATATATCTGTCAATGTAACATTGGATATCTGATTGTAGTGTAAAGCACACCCATTTAGCATTACCATATCAAATACTGATTTATATGTTGAAGAAGGAAGGTATTCAAACCAATAAATGGTTTTCGGTAGCTCTTTTAATAGGGTGATGATAACTCATTAAAATTCAAAGATGAATCATTATTGCTGTTAGAGGTTATGAGATCTGCCTGCGGCAACGGCGCGACTACTAAGCCGTCTATTAATCTCTCGGCTACCTGATGACGACCGGTGGTTGCGCTCCAGAAACAACTGGTGTAGTTGGCGGTGTAACACCTAATTGTTCTATGTGGTAGTTAAGAGTAAAATCACGGTTTGTATCGCTGTCACCATTCAAGGCAGAGTCATCCGCGTGTGAGCCAATACCAAAATTGTTTGCTGCACTATAGTCTTTATTCAAGACGCCGATGTCATCATTATCGTCTAACGTAAATGGATTCGGGAGCTGCTGCCCTGTACCAAGAAAATACTGGTCATTATCAGATTCCCATCCTGTAGTCCTGATTTTGAGCGTACCTGATTGTGG
Source organism: Nitrososphaeraceae archaeon (assembly GCA_035252175.1). Classification (GTDB taxonomy): domain Archaea; phylum Thermoproteota; class Nitrososphaeria; order Nitrososphaerales; family Nitrososphaeraceae; genus JAFAQB01. The sequence continues at coordinate 306 of DATFDI010000050.1, read as the reverse complement.
CACTATTAGCGTCACACTTTTGGCTCCGGTTGGAAATGTCTTCACGTCGCCATGGTCGACATCATCTAATCCAAAGTGGCCCTGTGGTCCTGATAGCTCTATCCACTTGCCATTGACTCCAACCCATAGATGGTTCCATTCGCCTGAATTTGAAATAAAAAGAGCATCTGGGTCATGGTCGTTATTTACTTTAATAGAATCAAATGTCACTTTTAGAGTACGGAAACCTTCTGTAGATGGCAATGCGCGCGTAGTGTCAATCCATTTAGCTGCTACTATGGCTCCATATTTCAAGTTTGTAGATGC
>DATFDI010000049.1:0-24626 GCA_035252175.1 Nitrososphaeraceae archaeon | reverse complement strand
GTCTTGTTCAATTCATTGGTTTTTTTCAATTCAGATATTATCTGTTCCTTTTCCTGTGGCAATACTTGTGCTATGACTTTATCAATTCCAAGTTTAGATGCAACTGCTTTTGCAGTTCTTTCATTATCCCCTGTAAGCATTACTACTTGTATTCCAATTGACTTGAGTGAATCAACTGCTTGCTTAGCACTATCCTTTATAGTGTCTGCTAGTGCAATTATGCTTGCAATTTCGTTATCCACAGCAACTAGTGTAGCTGTCTTTCCTTGAGTTTCAAGCTGTTTTAGAGTCGCGTCCACAGTTTCATTAACTAATATAGCATTATCTTCCATTAGTTTTCTATTTCCAATAAGGATAGTATGATGACCATACCTGGCCCTAAGACCATGACCAGACACTGCTTCAAATGAGTCTGGATTTGATACAAGGATGTCTTTTTCTTTGGCGTAGTTAACAATTGCTTGACCCAATGGATGCTCTGATCCCGATTCTGCTATACTAGATAAACGAAGTATCTCGTGTTCGCCCATTCCAGACAAATCGATTATATCAGTTACAGATGGTTTGCCTCTTGTCAAAGTTCCAGTCTTATCAAATACTATTGTTTTTACCTTCTTGGCTATTTCTAAATATTCCCCACCTTTAAACAGGATACCATTTTCAGCCCCCTTTCCAGCACCCATCATCAAAGCTGCTGGTGTTGCAATTCCAAGAGCACAAGGACATGCAATTATAATCACAGATACAAATGCTAAAAGTGAAAATGTAAGTCCTATATTACCAATAAAATACCATCCAAGCCCAACTCCTACGGCAACTATCAACACACTAGGAACAAAGTACTTTGCAACTTGGTCTACTAACCTTTGCATTTGTGCCTTTCCAGTTCTTGCTTCTTCTACTAATGTAATAATTTGGGAAAGAACTGTGTCTTGACCTATTTTAGTAGCCTTAACTTTTAACAACCCACTCTTGTTAATTGTAGCACCAATTACTTCCTCACCTTTTGTCTTATCTATGGGAATGCTTTCACCTGTTACAGCTGATTCGTCAATAGAGGATGACCCATCTATTATATTTCCATCTGTTGGTATCCTTTCTCCTGGCCTTATAATCATAATACTGCCTTCTTGTATTTGTTCTATTGGAACCTCAACTTCTTCTGCAAATCCACGTTCTGTTTGTTTCAAAATCTTGGCCATTTTTGGTTGAAGATCTAATAATTTTCTTACAGCATCAGAGGCTTTCTCTTTGGTTCTTGTCTCAAGCAGTCTCCCAATGAGTATCAATGTGATAATTATGGCTGCAGTTTCAAAGTATACAGAAGTAAATGGGAAGTAACCTGGGATTAACGTAACAGTTGCACTATATAGATAAGCGGCAGTCGTTCCAATTGCAATAAGTGTATCCATATTAGATGCCTTTGCTTTAATTCCGTCCCATAATCCCCTGTAAAACCTCCATCCAATCCAGAATTGTAAGGAGGTAGCTAGCGCCAACATCAGGTAATTACTATAATGCATCATACTCGTAGGAAACAAAGTACCAAATTGTGCAGGTAGCATATGAGGTAGGCTAAAAATTACTATAGGTATTGTAAGAGCTATGCTTATCGCAACATGTATCTTTAGCTTTTGTAACTCTTTTTCAGGTTGTGTAAATTCATCTAAACACTGCTTACTGCAAAAGTAGTATTCTCTCTCATCTTTAATGTACCTGATTGATTCTGGTTTTTCTTCTACAAACATTCCACAAACAGGGTCTTTAGCCATCTTTCTTCCTTCTTTTGTATAGCAAGACACATCTATAATTGTAGGCATTTGCAATTGTAAAAATATATAATACATTTGAAAATTAGACAGTCCAATATACTAAAAAGTATAAAAAAACAAATAGAAGTTATGACTAATGACTATTGATAATTGATATGCTTTTGAGATTGTTATTATTGTTATTTTCGTTATTATCAATATCTCTAATTTATCTAAAACCTACACCAATGACAATACAAGAAGCTTTTGCTGATTCAATTAAAGGATCAATAAGACAGAATATAGGAAACTATAATATGGAAATGAAAACTGATCCTTCAAACCCAGTTGCTAGTCAAAATGTCAAAATACTATTGAGAATAGGAAGTATTAATGGAGATGATCTTGTGGATCTGCCAATTTTAATAAGAATATCGCATGATGGTCATAATTTAACAAAAACAAATCCAATTTTAGTACCATATGGTCACTATACATACAATTACATTTTCCAGAAACCTGGCATCTATACATTAAATGTGGATATAAATAATGATTATTATTCTGGTCAAAATATTTCTTTTACATTTCCTGTAAATGTAAATGGTCCATTTCTCTTTTTTCCGTATGTAAATTTATCATCGTCAAGTGGAATAACCACTGCTAGTATTATAATTGCAACTGCCATTATAGTGATTGTTTTGTATATGACAACCCGCGTAAGAAGACAAAAAAATCTTCAGCATACAAAGATATGAATATAGAATTTATATTATAAGAGATTCGGTACAAAATTACGGTTTCTGCTATGAAATCATCCGATCTAAATTAAATATGGAGTATAATATTCATTTGGTTGTTGTTATTGAGCTCTGGCGTTATTTCTTTGGTATATAGAAATCTGATTGCCTCAATTGACAAAGTTTTTCTTATCTGGCAAGTAGTTTTCCCTATAGTCTATATTTTCACAGCTGGTTACTCATATTCATCACTGATTCAAGATCAAGGAGTCAGGGTAGGACATGCTATGGTAACATATCCTGCTTATTTGGCAGTAGGCATGATCGGCTTTAACGTTATGAATAGCAGTACAGTAGCTGGAAGTATTATATGGAATGATAAGCGTAATGGAATGTTCCAACAAATACTAGTAATGCCATTTACCAGAATCCAGTATATAGCAAGCAATCTTGTCACAATAATGCTTATGGGTACAGCAAGTGCATCGATTATTATAATAGCGGGAATTCCAACTATGCTTGGAAATGTAAACCTTACATTTCTTAGTATACCATATACAATCTATGCTTTGATTACTGGCGCAATATTTTTTGGATCAATTACAATCATTATATCTACCAGGCTCAAGAGCAATGAAGGATTCAACGTAATAGTCAATGGAATATTTCTCTTCTTCGCATTTGCAAGCTCCGCTTTCTATCCATCACAAAAGGTTCCAGAACCATTACACACTCTCTTTAACATTAATCCATTGACATATGTTGTAGATATAACGCGCGCAGGCATATTCTCACAAATTAGCCCTTTTACAAATATTGAGGCAATAGTTATTGCTATGCTTTCAGCAGCTGCATTTCTAATGGCAACTCTAACACTAATGAAAATGAAAATCTAGACTACTTCTTATCTACAACTTAAAATAGTAAGAAAAATGTCTTCAAGACTAGGAGAATTTATTGCAATATTTTCTATTTCAATTCCATTTTTCGAAAGTGATTCTATTGCTTTGATCATAATTTCCTGTCCGTTAGTACAGCTGATCCTTAATGTATTTAGCTCGGGAGTTTCAATATGTATTTTTTTTCCACTTGCCAGTGAATCTATTAAATATAATACTGATTTAGCTGAAACATTTTTTAACTTAATTTCAACAGTTTTAACTTCCCCATACTTTCTCTTTAGCTCTGCCAGGGTATCGAAGGCAATTATCTTTCCCTTATTGATAATGGCAACGTGATCACAAAGATATTCAGCTTCTTCCATTATGTGCGTAGTGAAGAAGACCGTTAACCCGTCTCTTACCTGTCTTTTTATGAAATCTAATAATGTTCGCCTCGCGTATGGGTCCAGGCCTACTGTTGGCTCATCAAGAAATAGCAGATCCATATCATGCATAAACTCTCTTGCAACTTGGACACGTCTTCTTTGTCCAATTGACAGTTCATCATTTTTTATATTCCTCAAGCTCTCCAAATCAAATGCATCCAATAATTCCATTACTTTTTCTTTACGTTTTCTGCCTGGTAATTTCCACATGATGCCGTATAGGTCTAGAGCACGTTCTACAGTTAGATTTGCTTCGAAACTAGGCTGTTGCATCACAACTCCAATTCTTTTTTTAATTTCCATAGAATGCGATAGAATATCTTTGTCAAAGATTCTGACTGTACCAGAAGAGGGCTGCATAAGAGTAGTCAGTATTTTTATCGTTGTAGTCTTTCCCGCACCATTGGGACCAAGAAAACCAAACACTTTTCCATATTCTACGTTAAACGAAATTCCATCTATGGCATGAAACGAACCATAAGTTTGATGAAGATCAAATACAGAAATACAATATTGTCTATTGTTTTTATTTTCTTCAACCAATTTTATAATATCATCTGCTTGTACAATTTTATTTCCTTTTCATTTGTCAATGCTACTAATATGTATATGTGCACAATGCGATTTTGCATGTTTCATGATTGTCTTTTCACTTCATTGTACAAATATCTGGATTTATTCACTGATTTAATAAATCCTGTTATATAGTATGGATTGTATATAGCAAGAATTTAAGTTTACCCAATAAATATTTGTATGCAATTTAAATACGGTATTTTATTTGTTCATATTGGTAAACCAAATGCAAACGTGGCTCCATTTTCATCAAGAATATTCTCCGCCATATCTTGCAGTCATGAGTTTCTATTATTCCCTTACTTATAGACAGTCTAAGTCTGGTCTTTTCCTTACTCTTTCCTTTTATAATCAATTGCTATCGATAAATTGCTATTCAATAAAGATTTTGGCGAATAGCAATTTACAACTAATAGCCAATTTCATTGTAGGTATTGGTTTTATTCTTCGATACCGATAGCACGGATGGGTGAACCTGAAGAGCCTATAAGTTTTAGAGGAGTAATCAAGAGCATAAATTTACCATTGTTGAATCTATGTAAATTACATAAATTTTCAACTACTAGAATTTCATTTGATAGGAGTATTTTATGAGCTATAAATCCGCTATCAGTACCTATATCAATGCTCGGGCAATCTATTGCTACGGCATTGACTTTCTTCTCTACCAAATACTCTGCGGCATCCTTTGATAAACCCGGGTTGTTTTTTATATAGTTGTCTTTCTCCTTGATTTGATTTTCCCATCCTGTTGAGAAGACAATAGTGTCTTTTTCCTTAATTTTGTATTCACTATTGCGTATTATGTCATCACTAGTGATAGTTTCATTGGAATACTTCTGTACTTTCATGAGTATGGCATTATCGCAAATATATCTATTGACTTCAACTTGATCTATGGTTTGCCCATTTGGGTTGAAATGAAATGGAGCATCTATGTGCGTCCCTGTATGAGTACCCAAAAACATAACTTCCGAAATATAACCTTGAGTGTCAAATTTTGACCATTTTATAAAAGTAGGCAATGGATATCCAGGGAAGGTTATCATATCTGAAGTAATTTCAAGTGTAAGGTCCACTACTTTCATACTTATTGCTATATTTTATTGGCATTATTATTTTCTTTTGTCATTATTTATCTACATTACAAGTCAAGATCTCGGCAAACTACCATTCAAAGCTTTAAGGTTAGGTAGTATAAAATGAATGCATTTCAGAGGAAATAACTTGTAAGGATATTTTGATGCATTTAGGTTGGCATTGAATTTTTATCAATTTGATGAGGTTCTATAAATATTCAAATAACTAAAATCAAAAGGTTGCAAATCATCATCTGGTCGTATTGTTATCTTTGTATGGAGACATTAAGAAATATTATGATACACTATCTCGATACTGAATGTTGGTAACTACTAAAAGTAATGCTGACAGGTGAGAAATAGTGTATTTGATAAGGCGATATTTCATTAAGAACTGTACCTGGCTGATACTATGCTATGTAGCTACTACCATCCTAATGCCTTTGCAGACTTTGCTGTGGCATCGTTTAATGCTTGTTTTGGTTGTTTGATGCCATGATAAACGTTCTCAATTGATTCCCTTACGTGATCTGCTACTTGGAGATATTCAGATATGCTGGGTCTAGAGTGACCATTTGGAACCATAGACATCATTTTGTCACAATAGGGTATTCTATAATATAATATTCATCCGAAAATAATAGATTGTATATTATTAATAATTATGACAGGAACAATAGGTGAACATAAAAGGCAATATTTGTAAGAATGTGACTGAGATTATTTGCGGCTCATGCAGTTGAGAAAAATTGCATGTCAAAGTAAAATGTAAATTATGCGGCCAACCGATAAATTTTGAATGTAGTCATTGCGCGTTTACTAATGAGAAAATCCATGTAGATGTAAAGTACAGAATTTCTTCTGTCAGCAAGTATATAAAATAATATCACAAAATGCATAGTGCATATATTATTCAAAATGTTGTAACGCCATTAAGCTTAGCTTGTAAATGTGCAAAACTGAGCATAAGGAATGAGAAGAAGTCATTACTCTATGAATGTCTATTAACTTGATTCAAGTCCATCCTCAAAATGTACTGAAGAACTAGAAGATACACTGGCTTCTGATGCCATATATGTTTGTAATGCCTTTTGAATAGCTTCTTTGTCCTCGTCTGCTACATGTTTTTGATATCTTGTAAAATCTAGCGGTGTAATTATACCAAGAGGTTTATCTGCATTATCAATAATAAGTAAATGTCTTACATTGTATTGTAACATCATGTCAGCAGCTTCTGATACGGATGAGCTGGCCTTGATAGTAATAAGAGGAGATGAAGACATTATCTCTTTATTTGTCACAGTATTAACAGGTTTGTCATTAACACATACCTTTCTTACTAAATCCCGTTCAGTAATTAACCCCTGTGGTTTACCATCGGCATCAACTGCTACCAATGAGCTTACACCCTTTTCCTTCATCTTCTTCGCTGCTTCTTGAACAGAAGCCATTTCTTGAATAGTTTCTAGGGTTTTGCTCATAATATCGCTAATAGTTATAGTCATGAGAATATCCAATATATTTTGAGCTTTTAAACATAACTAGATATTCCAGAATATTTTTCTATCTGTCTTTTATGACGATATGAAAGCTTTGTGCTAGCTCTCAATAATCATATTTTGATGAGATAAAGTCTGCCAATTTAGTTAGATTTGTGCCTTATAAGATACTGAATCCATATTTATGTCCAAGTGAAATTCTGACCTTTTACCGAGGCTAGACAAACAATGGTAATAATTGCCAACATGTGATGCCTTACTATGATGGTGTTCATTTGCATCTACCAAAAGCAAGAGGTACTGATCCTGATAATGCCATAATCATACTCACAATTCTCTATTAAGACATAACAGTGTGCACAAAAGAAAACCTAGTTTTTGTACTATCTTGCGCTGATAACACATGTTATTTGGTAACATTTAATGTTATCATATTACTACAGTGCGTATAAATCTGAATTATTTAAGTTAATAAGAATAATAATCCAACTTTTATTTTACTCTAAAATCATACATGCAAACAGAACCCTTCTTATTCCGTTCTTTCTGTATTAATTTTAGTGTCACGTGGAGATGATTTGTTTGTATCCTCCTTCCCATTACCATTACCATTACCATTTATGGATGGCGGGGAATTGCGTTTCATTACTTTTAATAAGTAACTTCGTATACGCTGCTTCTCTTCTTCAGTTACTTTTCCATCAATTAAATCTATAAGAAACAAATCCAACATTGCACCGACTTGATTTTGACTAAATAACGCTTCGGCCTCTACACTGAATTGACTTTTCCTATGCCAATATCCAATAGCCATTCCAAGTGGTAGATATATTGCTATAAACGCAATAGCAAATATCCATATACTGCTGAAAGTTGAACTGAGGAAAGGTGCTTTTTCAATCAACAATTTATATTGAATAGTAACGAAAGTGGCAAATGTCATTAAAAATACCAAATAAATACTATGACCATTCCTAAAATCAAGCCAACGCCTTCTCCAATTACTATTTCCTATTACCAACATGAAAATTCTAGATAATCTAGCCTTTTTCAATAGCATTATGTTGTCATTTAACAGTATTTCTTTCTTTGTATTATACTTACCTAGTAAATGATTACGATGCAAATCGCTTTTACAAGTGGCTGTTAAAGCCGTAAGATATTCTGATAGCTGCATTATGCCATCGTGTTTCATTTTGTCACGATTTCTCAGTAATTTCAAGTTTTTCTGAATATCTCATTCAATCAACATTGATGCCAGAATGCTGACATCTACTCAATTGTTCTTCGAGGTTGGCTTTAATAGAATTGAGATTTTTTATTTGTTGAACTAATGACGCATTGTCAGATTTTAGCATAGTATTTTCGCTTTCACAGCTACGAAGGCGGATGCCAATATCTCTAACTGTTTTCCTTAGGTCCTGTTGCTTGATAACAACACCATGGGAAAGCGCTGCGATTATAACATTATATGCAAGGTTTAAGGTAGCTGAATCTGGTATAGGAGATACAGATAATTTATTTGAATAGGCTTGTAGTCCATAATCTATAAAATCAGCTAAAGTCTTTCCGTTATCATATGGGATATCATTAGCCTTAGAATCAATCATGCATTCACCTCTATGCAGCATTTCAATAAAGTTGTTAATACGTACTGTCTTAGCAAAATCCATCACCATCAGCTAGTCGTCATTCCTTTTTTCTTACTGCAATCTACTCTTTTTTATGAATATCTATTGTAAGTTTTCATTCATACGTCCACCTTTTTCTTAAACTTTGAACCGCACCTAGGACATACAACTTCTTTGTGTTTTGTTCCGCAACTAATGCAATAGTAATAATAATTATTTTGGCTTACAGAGTAATTATTGTTCATCCAAAACCTAGAGGATATGATTGACGATATCAAGTCAAAAATTCCAAAGTTGTTACTGTTCTTTCTGTTTCTTCTTGTATACAAGAAACTAACTAAAATTAATATGCCTATAATTACTGCTAGAAATAAAATGATTGGTAACATAAACACAAATAGGATTCCTATTCCAACTGCTATCCCGGTCCATTTAAGCAGTCTTTTGACAGAGTTATTATTATCATAGTATTTTTGAATCACCTGTCGTATTCTAGCCTTTATCATTATATCGCTAAAGATACGTATACTCAGTTAGATATGTAGCTATTGTCTACAGACAGTCGTCTCATATTTGGTAGTTATAAATTGTGTATGGACTATGTAATGTTATGAGCTTTGATGGATATAAAGTATGTAAAATATAATAACCCAAGTTCGATATAGAAGAATAGCCTTAGAGAATAAATCATTTATACGTAAATTATCAAAAATATGAAATATGAGTTAGTAAATCATTTTATGGCTTACTGATAAATTCTATTTCATCCTCTTTGGATCTTTAGTTTTTGCTACTTAGTTATCTGTATCCAATGTTAACAAGATCGAATGTAGTATAATATAGTAGCGATAGAGCGATTAGGATAGAAGTATGTGATAAGTCTCGCTCAAAGGAGTAAGATAAAAGCATACCAGAGGTAAGCTGGCCAACAAGGCTAATGCCATATTTGATTCCTCCACTCTGTTGCTGCTATTATTGCTTGTTTGTGTTTTATCTTTGCGAACTAAATCTGATTAGTCTTAGTTGAAGATGATATTTCTGCTGTTTGTTCTTAGGTCTTTGAAGGTCGCACTGACATTAGTATATAAGAACAGATTGAATTAGAAACTTTCGATCATTATATTTGGCAATAAATATTACGTATTACATACAACAAATACAACTTCTGACCGGTATGGCATTAAAAGAATCGGAGAAAGAGCTGCACACAACAACTCAACTTACAGACAAGTCAAGAGCCGATATCATGTCTTGTGCAATTGAGCGCTTTGAATGTCAATGTATTAAATCCATTTTACACTTCCATTGCTAAAGGTATACTAAAACTAAAAGTGGCCCCTTTACCATCACTGTTATTCTCGGCCCATATTTTGCCGCCATGTGCTTCTACAATACTTTTTGAAATAAATAATCCCAAACCAGTACCAGTTTCTGACTTTGTGGCAAATTTTGAAAATAGTCTAGGCGATATCTCTGAGGCAATACCTTGACCAGTATCCCTTACGCTGACTATTACCTGATCACCTTTTCTTTCTGCACTAACAGAAATAATTCCTTCTTCTGTAAATTTAACAGCATTGTTAAGGAGGTTAGAAACAACCTGAGTTATCCTTCCTTTATCAGCTTCTACGATGATATCTTTAGGTTTGTAGTACACCTTTACACTACCGTCTAGTCCATTGTCATTTGCTAGGCGATTTCGAATGTCTTGTATGGTGTCATACAATATATTATTTAGATTAAATCGTTCCTTATTCAGTTTTAATGATTGGCTTTCAATCTTAGATACATCTAAAATATCAGATGCAAGACGTTCTAACCTTTTCGCATTACGAATGATTAATGCAATCTGCTCATTTTCTACAATGACTTTTCTTTTCCTGTCGTTAAATTGATGTTCAATATACTCTGCTTCGCCTAATATTGGCATAATGGGAGTTCTTAGCTCGTGGGCTGCTATGTTTATGAACTCTTTTTGCATTTTATCATGAACTTTTAGTTGTTCATTAGCAGCCGCAAGTAGCCTATTTGATTTAGTTAAAGAGTTGTTTGCTTCCTTTAGTTCCACGGTTCTTGCATTTACGGCAGCTTCTAATCTTCTATTCCAAGAGAGAATTAGGAAGGCAATACCTAGCGCTATGGTTCCAATTATTATCACCATAAGTGTACTGAAGTTCTTCTGTTGACCTATCAAAAAATTAACATCACTGGCGAGGATATGTGGAGTACCAATGAATAAAGTCCATAGCTGCTTCCCATCAATCAGTACAGGCTGGTATGAGATAGTGGTAGTATTACCATAAAATGTGATATCCTCTGCACCGGATCTACCTTCTAATGAGCGTTTTATAATATCATTATAGGAACGTTTTATTTGTGGAGTTATTAATGATTGAAACTCATCTCCTAAATAATTTTTGCCTATTAAAAGTTGGTTCCTTGAATATAGTATTATGCCGTTCTTGTCCATTAATCCAACGTTGCTTAGAACCCCTGGAGATAGTTCGTTTTGTAAAAATTTGCCTACGTTGCTGACACCAATGGCAGCGACTATTACACCATTGAATGTTCTCGATTTATTGATGCTAGTTTCGTTATCAAGTTTAGCTTCATTGCTAATTATTGGAAACGATATATATAATCTAGGGGTATTATCTGCAGATTCTATTACACTACTATAATATGGTAAGTGCGTATTTTTAGGTATGCTAAAATATTCCATAGAACTGATATCTAGATCTTTATATCTCTGAGACATATTATGATCCATATTACTCCACATTTTTGCTCTTCCATTTTGGTCAAACCAATAGTACCCATCGGTAAGTTCGTTTGTAGATGCTTGTGCGGTGCTAAATAGAACATGTGCATCTCCACTCTCATTATTTTGTACTGTTGGAGCATTAGCGAGTATACGTAAATTAGTGGTGATTGAATCTATGCTACGTACTAATATCCTTGAAAGATCGTATACTTCAATTCTGGAATTTAATCTTACATCCTTTGAAGCTGCTTTTGATATTTCGCCAGCTATAAAAGTAGAATACTGGTAAGAAAGAATAGAAAGTGACACGCCAGTAGCTGCAATGATACAAAGTAAAGCTACATTCCTCTTAGATAAGGTGGTCAGTATCAATAGATTACAATATTTAGTGATCGTTCCTCCTACATAAATTAAGGAGATAAAATATTATAGCAAATTTCACCTTTGTACGTTGTCTTCGTCACCCCTTTATAAAAGAGAGATACAAAAAGATATGATGCATTTCTTATTCCGTCAATAAATAATTGTATATATAAATATATTTTATCAAAAGCCGCTTTATTATGTATAGTCTTGTAAAACATATAGGCAAGGTAGCTGATCATACTTTAAACACGTGGTAATAATAACAAAGAGGAGGGTTGATGATTGGTTTGTCTGTTGACTTTAAAAGGATGGTAGAATTACTCCTAAAGCAGAGACCAGAAATTAGCGCTGAGCAAATCAGAGAAATGATTGACGAAAAAAAGCGTAAAGTGGGAGCTGGTTATTTAACAGATCAAGGAGCATTGTTCTTAATTGGCGCTGACCTTGGTATCTCATTTGAAAATGTTCCTAAATTAAGTTCAGGAATCAAGGAGCTTTATGTTGGTGCAAAAGAAGTAACCATTACTGCTCGTATTATGAATATTTACCCAGTCCGTAGGTTTATCAAAAAGGATACTAATGAAGAAATTGTAAATCGAACTATGACAGTATATGACAAAGACTCTAGCATCAAAGTTAGGCTATGGGATAATAATCAGATTAACATCCCTGATGAGATGGCTCTACAGCCTGGGGATTTAATAAAGGTCTCTAGGTGCTATGTTAAGTCCGGCCTTGATGGTAAACCAATAATTAGTTTAGGCTCTAATGGTTCTATTGAATTAGTTAACAACAACGATAACAACGATAGCAACTCAATTCCGACAATTGACTCAATGACGCTCACAGTTGATGATGTCAAGGATCCGCAAGAGAACGTTATAATTACTGGAAACGTTGATTCAAATCCAAGAATTTCTAGCTTTAACAATATTCGGGGACAAGCTGGCAAGTCTTTGCAAATGCAAATCTCAAATGAAGCACGAACACGTTCGTTACGGGTTATCATATGGAATATTGATGAAAATAGAATCCCAAAGATATTCAATACTGGTGTCAACGTTACGCTCTTGGGGGTCAGAGTTAAGCCTGGTAATCCACAATATGGCAATGGAGATTTCGAAATTCACGGAGATGAAGGAACCTTGCTGCAGTTTTCTGGATCGGAAACAGATGTTGAAGTCACGCCTTTAAGAATAATCTCAGTTGGAAATGAAACCGGCAGCGGCAATATAAATTGCCTTACAGTAGACAGAGCTGGTAGATTCCTCTCTGCGATTGTAGACAGTATGCTCGTGACTAATGAAATGACTACTGATACAATGATAGAATGTGTTCCAAGTAGAATCTTCGGTAGTTCTATTATTTTATCTAGAGAGGATTCATATATTAGACTAATAGATGATGATCCATCTTTTCCATCCTCATCAAAATTTGAGTCAAAAATTAAAGATATTCAAGTTTCAGAAAGTCCTTATGTGGTAGAGGCTATTGTATTGCATACACCAAATACGACAGAAGTAAATACAAAAAGTGGTATTGTACCGATGAGCGATACCCTGCTTGGAGATGATACTGGAGAGATTCGGTTAGTAGGCTGGCGTGAACAAAGCTCGCATGTGCACAAATTGAACGTAGGTGATAGGATAAAAGTTATAGGCGCTACAGCAAATAACGGAAGAGATGGCAATGTTGAACTTACATTAAAATCATATTCTTCAGTTATAAAAATTGGGTAGATTAACCCATTGAATCTATTGACTTATCAATATGAACCATTACGAAAAAACTGTTGAAATACCAAGTGCTACACCTGAAAGGTCTAACCAGCGAATAACTAATTCACAAGCAAGCAAAATTAGAGAATGTAGAAGAATATTTAAGAATATTGGTTCTTAGCTGCATGAAAAGTGGATATTCTCCAAAATCTTATGTAACTTAAGTAAAAGTAATTTATACGCAAAAGTAGGTTGAGGTTTTTTACCATGAGTTATTTATCTAATTTGCAACTTATTGCATGATTAATTCTTTTAGTATAACAAAATTATTTTTCTATTTTACTTTTATTATCCTAAGATGACTGAGATGTTGTTGATTCTGAAACCTTTATTTTATTTCCGAATTTAATTATATACGGAGCGATAAAAGTAGTTATAATGGTAATAATTCCTAAGATCGGAAGAACTGAAGAACTGATAGCTCCGACATCTTGACCACCTTTAGCTATTATCAGAGACATCTCTCCTTTGGATGCGGCAAGTCCAAGGCCTGTTCTCAATGCTGTAGTACCATCAATTTTTGATTTGACTACGAGGATGCCAGTAATTATGAGAAACTTTGAGGCAAAAGAAGTTAATATGAGTATTATTGCTGGTATGATGAATGATGGTATTAAAGATACATTCATCAACGCTCCTATTGAGATAAAGAATATTGCCGAAAACACATCTCTCAATGGAATTGTCAATACTCTAACTACCGCGGCACTCTTAGATTCGGCAACCAATACTCCTGCCAAGAAAGCACCAATTACAACGGATAGCCCAAGGAGTTTTGCTGCAAATGATAGTCCAAATGCTAAACCAAGAATCACAATTAGGAGTAGTTCGTAATCATTAGTTTTACCTATCCTATCAAGACTGGTTGGTATGAATCTTGATCCTAAAATCAGAATACTTCCCATAAAAGCCCCTACTACTGCTAATGAAATAGCTATTTTTAAAATAGGTATTTCTCCTACATGTGCTTCACCTATAAAATCGTTAATATTGTTGTCAGTGGAAGAAACAGTATTTGTTACAGCAGCAACTGATGATTGGAGGATTGCAAGAGCACTAATAGCTATGATATCTTCAATAATTAATACTCCAAGCATTATAGTCGAAGAACGATCCTTGATTACGTCTAGTTCCTCTAAGATTCTAATTGTCACCACAGTACTTGTAATAGACATTGCTAATGCTAAAAACATAGAATCCAAGAATGAAAATCCTAGTGTTTGGGATATAAAAAACACTATTAGTAGTGTTCCCATTGATTCTGGTAACGCTACGATTATAGAAACTTTGCTTACAGATTTGAGTTTGGCTATAGGAAATTCGGTACCAATAACAAAAAGCAGCATAATTATGCCTAATTCTGAAAGAACATTTACTGTTTGAATACTACTTATAAGGCTAAAAGGTGGAGTATAAGGACCAATTATCATCCCTGCTACAATATAACCAATCACCATTGGTTGCTTTAACTTATGTGTAATTATCAACATTAGAGCCGCAACTATCATAATCACTGCAAAATCCTGGACTATAAAATCTCCAACAGCTGAGGATGATGAGGGAGAGGATGCGCCAAATGCAATTGAGAATAAGTGAAGCATAAAATACAACTGGCTACTCAATGGCGATGGTATATCATATATCATAATTAATTAATTCTTCTATCTCTAGATGAGGATAGAGTTTCTATAATTAGGATTGTAAGGGATATTAACGACTTTTGGAGGCTTGTGCTGGTATACATATAAGATTTTGTATATACTACCAATGTGATTGAAATAATTAAAATAAAGCAATCCATTCAAAAAGTTCACTGAAGTTGCTCATTAATTGCTCTCTGAAAAGGTTGTCATACATTCATTGCAAGAGTAACAGGCATTCTATAAACATACATGACATAATTACAACCCAATGATTTGACTCTGCTTGATAGTTTCATCATCAAGCTATGCCAAAAATAAAACAATGTGAACATTGCAATGTCGCTATCTGTTATAACCTGACTATTAAAGACTTTAATGCAGATTCTGTATCCACTGCCTTGTGTATGAAATGGGTGGGAATGGAAATGATTATCGATATGTTTCCAGCTGTAAAGTCGTTAAAGATGAGCATATAAAGTCTTCTGTAGAGAATTGATTATTTCCGTTGAATCTGTAGTGAGGTAAATTGTACAGGATGGATATAGTATATCTGGAGACTTATTCCGATCAATTGCAATGTTGTTAAAATCGTTTCGTATGCTATTATAGCTAATTAAGGTGACAAAAAATGTAATTTGGGAGTTTTATTGTCATGTGGTTGTTGATGCAGTATTGTGATTTTCTCTGGTGTGTGCATCTAGATCTCCAAGTGAATTAAATATCATGCCGCATACATTGCATCTGTAACCACCCATACCTTGTGCCGACATTTATTATACTATTATTATTAACGCCTACCTGTTATTTAGAGTTTTGAATAACAGATTGTATTCTATATGTTTGAATTCTTTTAAGGAGATCAAATCTGGCGTATATGCCATATCTACTTAACATGATATAGTTGCATCGCAGGCCAGCATCCACATAGTGCAATATTATATACTAATAAGTTTAATACTTTTTCTTGTAACAAAGGTCAAAGTTACAAGAAAAAAGACAAAAATAAAATTAAAACTAAAGCAAAACTGTAAATAAGAAATCCTGATAAACGACTACAAAGTAATTCGCAATAGCTAAAGCAACCAAGACAGATCTTCAAACTGATAGAAATAGAAATTTAGAGGAAACCTTAGAGATATCCGGTAACTTGCTCATGCTATGAGAGTATCCTTTTGGCTACAAAAGAATGCAATTCAGAATAGCTCATTTTCCTTTTTACATCTGCATACAATTTAGCATCATCTCCAATAGGATATCTATGGAAATTGTTATTATTTCCCTGCCTAACAGAAACTGATGAAGCCTCAATGCTTTCAAGTATTACTTTAGCAACTTCTCTAGGCTCCGGTGCATTTCTCATGGCCGGATAGTAGTGAGATAGAAATCTTTCTACCACATATGCGTATTTAGTGGAAACCGGTGTGGAAGTGGAATGAAAGTAAGAGGACAATGACGACAATAGATATGATGAAATCGGCTGAGTGTTACTTGGTATTATAATATTTTTTGCAAAATTGGTGTTAATTACACCTGGTTCGATGAGTATTACACTAATTCCGTATGGTTCTACCTCATAAGCTAACGACTCACTTAATCCTTCTAATGCAAACTTTGTACTATTATAAACTGATGACGCAGGAAATCCAACATAACCTGCCAGTGAGGAAATGTTAACAATAATTCCACCCCTTTGATCCCGCATTATAGGAAGTACTTGTTGGGTAGTTCTGATTGCTCCGAAGAGATTTGTTTCGAATTGTCTTTTGATGTCTTCTATGCTTTGATCTTCTAGGGCACCAAACAGCCCAAAGCCGGCATTATTTACCAAAATGTCAATACTTATTCTTCTACCATATTCGTCTTCACGTATTTGCTTGAATGCTTCTACTACTGAATCATCTTTATCTACATCCATTCGGATGACCTTTAGTGGAAGTTTTTCTTTTTCTGAAATGTCATTAATTAAATGAGCCTTAGTGATATCTCTCATTGTAGCATAAGTGCGAATTCCACTGCGAGCGAACAGCAAACAAGTTTCAAATCCAATGCCAGTTGAACTACCAGTAACAACTGCAACCTTTTGATCTTTTAGTACCAAATCTCCGTTATAATGTAGCCATGCCCTCATTTATATAGCAATCATGCTCAGCAAATAACAATCTTATGAACAAGTTTTTGAACTCATTTAAAGTAGATGAAAATTAATATCGCGGTGCTACCAGTTCTTCTGATAACAAGAACGATGACCTCAAGGTGCTAAAGCGAGAACCTGCAGATCTGCTAGAACTGTATTGATTCCTATTTTCATCAAATAGACTTCCTGACCGGAGTCTCCACTATATTGAATGGTAAGATCTGTTCTTACAATAAACCATTTACGAGGATGACCCAGATAGTGTTTTTAGTAAATGGTTTGATCTTTCTGCTCATACAATTACAAATCTAATTGAAGATGGAAGGTTCAAGCGTTAAGAAAACTTTGGGGAAAAAAGGCAGTTTAATGTGCTCTCAACTAAATTTGTTTATGAACGGAGTAAAAAAATAGTCTGCAAATCAGGAGAATACAGAGCCATGCAGATGAACTTAAGTATAGTCAATATAGTTAAGAAAGAAGATCGATGTCCTTAACGCTAGCATTAAAATAAACCGAGATCAGTGAGAGCAAATATACAGGTATTTCGGTCGCATAGTGTCAAAGAGAGTCTTGAACTTTGCCGAGAACACATGCTGGATTACTACCTCTACAACTATAAGAGCAATGGCTGAATCAGTCCATGGGTCTGTAACAATGCATATCTGTGAGCCTGACAAAGAATTGTCTTTCAAGCAAAGCCATATGTGATTTTTTCTCATGGTGGGATGTTAATGTAATCTTGTGATTGTAGCATCATTAAAATATCTTTGTAAAAATGCAAATAAGCAAACAAGTCATTGATTAATAGGGAAGGTAAAAAGTATACGTATGAAAAAGCAAACCATAATTTCTATCATATTGGTAATAGTTACTGTAATTTTTCTTGTTATGATCAGTATACCACCGCCACCAAGACAAAAACTCTCCAATATACAACAATCGCCACCGCAGGAAGAACCACAAACGCCTGACACATCAGCATATAATCCAGCAACCAGCAGTCGATACGTAAATGTATGACAGATTTCTAATAGATATATCATCCGAATAGCCATTCATTGTCTCGACAGTCAATTCGTCTCTTAAGTATAACATATTAAAAGATACTTTGTATGTTGCAATACATTTCTAGCATCCGAGTGTGAACGTGGGATGTCAGGCTATCTATTGTGGCAACTTAGCAGCCAGGATATCAACCTTCTCTATTACAGGCGGCTGCGATAAAAGATCAGAAGCTTTTTCCTTTAGAGCTGCAGCAACTCGACCTGACAAATGCGCTTGACGACCTGACTCATCTGGAAATGCATCAAAGATGCCAAATGTCGATGGTCCCATGCGCACTCCAAACCATGCTGTAGTTGCTGGTTCTTCTTGGACTACTGGCAGCCCATCACGAATGAATTTTTCAACTTCTGACTCTTTTCCTAGTTTTGCTTCCAGTCTAACTAATAATGCTACACTAACCGTATGTTTTCCTCTCCTGGAAGAAGTATTGCTTATTCATGGTAGTTAAAAAAGACTTAATTTATTTAAGAATTGTTGATACATTTCAACAACCTTTTTAACCTTAGGAGAATTGCGTTTGATATTAGGAGCTCTTGCAATACTGAAATTAATCATTTCAGTTTAGTCTGGTTTACTCTTTTTTTGCTAAACTCTTCACTAAATGCTCTATTTGTAGTTGAACCCACTCTAACGCCTCTATTTCAATTGACAAGCTCTGATTAAATATGGGATTATGATATTCCTGCATTTCCTCTCTAGACTGATTTATTTTATCATTTATTGAGTCTTCGAGTATTTTAGCAAAGTCAAGACTAGTGTTCATTTGGGGTTATCATTATGTTGTAAATATAATATGTTGAAACACTAAACCAGCGGGGAGTGTCGGTCGGCATATTATCAGCCTATGGGAAAATTATTGCATTAAAATGTAATTATAATTTGGCAAGCACCACTGACAATAAACAAGCTAGCTTCGGTAAATCACAAGTATCCTTTATTGCCTTCTCCATCTATCACAACAAATTTTGTTTGACTGTGACAACAATATCCTCTACCTTTTAGTCCCTGCTGTTTTATTGGCTACCAGTTAATGAAATTACAAATTAATTCCGTAGAATCGTATTATATCCAAGTCATAATTATATTCTCCTTAGACAAACAAATAAACTCCATTAGAACTATATATGGACACTATATTGTGTCCAGATTTTAAGGTAAAAGTACTATCTGATTCCATTAAGTTCTATTTGCCCAGAGTTGAGGGATATCTTGAGGTTGTACGCGATATGGCTTCCAAATATGGAGGAATGTCACTGATTGAGTTTGACGGTTACTTTGAGGGTAAATTTGAACCTGTCAAGTACATCCGTGCTGAAATACATACGTCACATATAGATGAACATAACATGGTAAACTTTGCAAACAAAGTTCGTTTGAAGCTAAAACAAAAAAGCCTTGCAATCGAATTTAATAATAGATTGATCCTAATTAGTGAAAATTAAGCGATAGTTGGTTGCTAATAACTTATGCATAGCATCTCAGCATCATAAACAAATATTTTAATATATAGTCAAAAAGACAGCATCCTTTCATTAGTTCTTGGTCTCCATCTATGGACGATTCATTATGGGCCCGCATAACGCCACTTTTATTAACTTTGTAGTAGTAGTGCGACCAATTATGACTTTAGATATGTAATATCAACCAATATGGAGCTTGTAAGGACATGAGAACTTGAACGTATATAGTTTTGCATATAATGAAATAATATTGTTATTATTAAATGATATTATAGCTATTTGTATATAAAATGCCACATTTTGGCATCTTTTTTTATATATATGATCATGTAACAGTTATAACTTTCAAACTATTTACTGAGTTCGTATGACATGAAAAGAGATAAGATAGCCACATCACCAATATTGCCTGGAGAACAGGTTGCATCTATTGAAGAATTTGAAGCAGGAAAAAACACCTACACACATAATGGGTCAGTCAGATCAACTGCCATTGGTGTTAAGATTTATGATTTTAAAAGACGAATTGTCAAGATTGATCAAAAAACTTCACCTATGCTGCCAAAAATTGGGGACATACTAATTGGTTATATAGAAATGCTATTTGGAAATATGTTTTCAGTGAGGATACTGTATATAAATGACAAAAAATCAGATGCAGGATTTTCTGCTATTGCATCCACAAGAGTAGGTGGTGCCAGTAGCGGTCGTGACCGAGGGGATCGACGAGGCAGAATCATTTTTAGAATAGGCGATATTGTCAGAGGCAGAGTGATCAGTCTGTTAAATTCAACGATTCATATAACAATAGATGAAAAGGAATTTGGCGTTCTCTATGCTTTATGTTTTAATTGTGGTGGCAATACTGTCAGAGTAAATAACACAGTAAAATGTATTGAATGCGGCTTATATGAAGAACGCAAGCTAACCAATGATTATGGCAAAGAGACATTCAGGCTGATTCATAAAACAGGTAATAATAATAATAATAATAATTAGAGACTTATAATACTAGCCATGGTAAAGCATAGGGTTGCCTTCCAAGGTGAACCAGGTGCATATAGCGAAATGGCTGCTTCACAATATTTTTCAAATGCAGAATTGGTTCCTATGAGATCCTTTCAAGAAGTATTTGACATCATAGAAGCAGGTAAAGTAGATTTTGCAGTCGTTCCAATCGAAAATTCTATTGAAGGTAGTATAAGTGAAACTTATGATTTACTATTCCTTACAAACATGCTGGTATCAGGTGAAATTTATCAGAGAATCAGACATTGTCTTATCACAAATAAGCACGCAAGTTCGACAATAAAATCAGCATACTCGCATCCACAAGCCCTTGGTCAATGCAGAAGATATTTACAATTCAAAGGATTAGAACCTGTTCCAACATACGATACTGCAGGTGCTGTAAAACTTATTAAAGAAAAACAACTTACGGAAGGTGCCGCAATAGCTAGTAAAAGAGCAGCAGAAATTTATGAAATGGAGATTCTAGAGGAAGGAATAGAAGACAAAAAAAATAATTTTACAAGATTTTTGGTTCTGTCAAAAAATGAGACAAAACCAACTAATAATGATAGAACATCGATCATATTTTCTGTCAGGCATATTCCTGGAGCATTGTTTAGTATTTTAGAAGAATTTGCCCATAGGCAGATTAACCTCACGAAAATAGAATCACGTCCTACTAAAGAGACACTTTGGGAATACAACTTTTTTGTCGACTTGGAGGGACACGCAACCGATGAAAATATTGCACATGCGTTACAATTAGCCAAAAGTAAAAGTGCCTTTTTTAAGATTTTGGGTTCTTACAAAAAAGCAGAACTTTATTGATCTAGTGTCGTAGTCTAAGACTGAACCCTGTTACTATTATGCCGGTTATTACTAGCATCATTTGTCCGCCAAATGCAATCTGGCTACCTTTAGTCTTGGCATGTCCACTTATAGCTAATTCAGAAGTGCCTATATTCTTAATTTCAATCCTATACACTCCTTCTTTTTTAGCAATTAAATTATAAGCAAAATTGGAAACAGCATCTGCAGATTTTATCAATTGTTTATTAGGATCTGTAATAATGACATTAAAGATGGAGCCGTTGATAGCAACACGTGCAGTATTACCAATATTCATATTAGGTGTCAAAACATCTGCCATGCTAGGCTTTATTGTCCCAGTCAATGGTACATCGACTGGAGTATTGTTATAGAGAACAGATGCTGTTCCGATTACTATGAATGCAATACCTGCTGCCAAAACTGCGTAAAATGTTGTTTTTCTCGATAGTTGTCGCATTGATATTGACTTACTACATATATAAAATAATATGAATATATATTATTCAGTCATACAAAATAATACCAAACTCTATGCTTATAGATGCTTGGTAGTATGATAATATATTACACTACCTCACGATGCAAATGGTGTTCGACAAGTTGGTTTAGGCTCTTTTATATCCAAGCTGCTGCCTCATTCAATATTCGATTTCTCACACAAGATGTAGTGAGTGAAGATTGTGACAATTACCGACTGGTTAGAATACTAGTATGAGAACAGAAAATAAGAGGCTCAGGGAAGTTAACTGAATGGAGTTACTGACTAATATGACTATTGCTTAACACCTTAACTAAAGGTTACTTTATCCAACACTCAGTCACTATCAACAGCAGTCCTAAGCGAAGTAATCAGTTTGTCAAACTTAGGATGAATGATCGTGAAATTTATATACTTGATCTAGATGGATAAGAACTATACAGATAACAAGATATATTTTACAATGATTTTATTTCGACTACGCATTAACATCTTAGAAACTGTAACAGTGGAGCGTGTGGACTCTTACCGCTGTCTGAGCCGTCTTTCAATTTCCATTGATTAGCCTGTTCTATGCCAGTAATATCGCACGCAGATATGCTGGTATCTGTTCTGCCCATCAGAACCGGAGACATAAGATCACCAACAAAGTCTGTGTGCCCAATTCCTAATGCATGACCAATCTCATGTTTAGCTATTGACTCTAGTTTAGACGAGTCAATTGAATTTCCAAGAGCTCTTGTAGATATAGTCATATCTACATGGGCTATAAGACCGCCGGAGTCAAAGCTAATGAAAGCTTCTCCTGGTTGTACCAATTTGATGTTCTTTCTTGATGCTATTGTGTGGCCTCCAACAATAGTAGGAATCGTAGAACGGGCTACCTGTGGTGCTTTGGAACTTGTCTTTATATCGATATCTGCAGGAGTATTGGTATCAGTAACTTCTTGAAGTTGTATTTTGGGAAGTTTTGAATTCCATTCATCTACTGCTTGACGAACAATCTTGACAACTTGTGAATTATCACCATCACTTATTCTATAAGTCAATATCCCATCGGCAATTTGGTCACCCCAAGAACAGCAAATCTGTAGTGTACCTTCTCCTTCTACTTCATTCTTGTGCTTCAACGATGAGGATGAAGAGGAAGAATAAGCTGTAATTATGTATAGATTATCAAAAAAGGGTGGTGATAAATACAGAACCAGAATTAAAGCTGTAAAAACAAGTACTACTGTTACTTTTCTATTTAGAAATAAGTCACTGCACAACGACATCGTGTATCAAATATGTATTCAAAATAAGTAAATAAGAATTATTGCTGGGATTTTGGCAATTTATTTTCCTAGATTATTTAATATAAGATTAATAAATATATTTGTAATACCACATGTTAGCAGAACTTCTCCGTTATCATATATCTATTTGATCTGCTGGTTTTAGAGTGTTTTACTGTTTTACGTTAGATTTGCATGATAATAATACAAGACCATACAAAGTATTACTAATTCTCTTAACCAAGTACTAATACAGCACAATGACTATTAGAATTTGGCCATAGAATGAGCTAATAGAAGATAAGGTGCAGACATATAAAGTTAGAAGAATTAAACCACGCATTGAGGAACAGTGACAAAATGAAAGACGATGCTATAACACAGCTATCAGACCAAGTAATGGCGCTAAGAGCTAGGATGCATTGGATTGAGCGGAAACAGCAACATATGTATCATAATATGTTTAGATAGTTTTATCGTTGCTGCTATAGTACAATGATTTAGAAGGTGTCGTTTACGTTTTTGGAGAAACCTTCCTTCTATCAATTCTATCAATATTAGTACTATAACTTATGTGATTAGAACAATAATTCCAGCAATAATTAGCATGACGCCAACTATTATTCCACCAAAGAAATTTACATTGCTTGGTTATTTGCATCTACAATTAGAAGGTTACCAAATAATACACCAATACTTACAGTGGTATTTCCTAATTTTTGTATAGTAGATACATATTTGCTCGTAATATCAGGTTTAATTGTAAAAAATTGCTTTGAAAATTCATTACTTGTCATTACTAAGCCATTTGAATTTCATACAGTTTCTCTTAGAGTATTATTTGGTATTTGTTCTTGTTCTTGTCCTGTGCCAGGATTACTATTATTATTACTACGTTCTACAGCTATTGCTAAAGAACTATCATTATCTGAAAAGTTGTATTGACTGAATCAGATGGTCTACACAAAATGGTCTACAGATATCCAAAGTTGTCTATTATGCTATACGAAATATCTGTGTTTTTGAATGATAATAGTTCAATGCACTCCCAATATCCCAAATATAGAAAAGGTGTTGGTCTATTTTTATTAAATTAAAATCACATGTATTGATAGTGCTATGACCTATCATTATCTCCTTATCCTTTGGAAAACTTACAACAACAGAAAACGAATTTCATGTGTTTTTGCTGTGGTTAATGACAAAAGAAAGATAG
>DATFDI010000048.1:0-5784 GCA_035252175.1 Nitrososphaeraceae archaeon | reverse complement strand
TTAGCTCAGATTGGACTTTTAGATGCTAATTCTAACCTTCCAGTAAAGGGTATCGAGCAAGCAAGAAAACTACAGGAATTGACAACAACAAACAGAAGCAGTACAAATACAACAACAGCAAATCACAGACGAACAATTTAGCAGTATAGACATGAGATTAGCATCATGTCTTTGGGAAATATTCTTCAACTAATAACAATAGTTATAACAGCACTTTTTTGATATATTGTAGCAAATAAGAACCTTTTGTACCATGCGCATAATGTGCTTATTATTTTGACTATGTAGCTCTGATTGCAGATAACGATATTGTACCTTTACTGACATTAGGCAATAATCCTACGCTCATGATAAATCCAGCTAAAGCTATTGCTTCAGAATAAGGCCAAGACTATTCCTACTACCGGAAGCATTTAAAGTATCTAATTGATTTTACTTAGCTCCATAGTAGTTAAGAATATTGGAGATATCATTGTTGGTAATGGTTACTAACAGAAAAGCAATAATGGCAGCTATGTTTGCCATAGCCATATCGCTTGTAGCAGTAAGTGTTCTGATAGGCTCTGCAATTCATATCTTCTGCAGCGTGTGATTGTCATGTACTATTAATAATAATCTACTAATGAAACAAACTTCAGACTTTAGTAGCCAAAAAATCTGTTGGATAGGTATTAATAGCTTCTTGCATGTGACCTAGAGCAATAACCACAATAACCATTAGTCGATGGTCTGTCATGACAAATGCATTCGCATCTGCTGCCAAATCCTGATGAAAATCTTTTTCGCATTTACAATATATTATTACCATTTTATGTATTTAAATACCATTAATCACCACTAATAAAATTGTCATCTTTAGTAAAATTGGACTAAATATTATAATTAAAGGAGTAGAAAAATTTTTAAAACTCAAACCAATTATTGCTAATTATTGCATGATTACTCCAAATGCTTGTGTATGATTAATTGCTACGTTTTAAATATTATAGTTTACACAATATCGTAATATGGCAGAAATGATTGGTTGGGAAACGAGGAAAACCAGCAGGAAAGATACACAAATTCAGTATATGTGCGGATGTAAATATAATTTTGACCACCATATAACATTAGAAAATGTCTGTCCAGAACATGAAAGAGAATTAGTTACTTCACATGGCTGACCATGATGGCAAAATTATTGATTAAATATATAACACTTTAGATATATAACACTTTAAAACATAGTTGGACTAGTATGATAACTTCGATAGTCAACCATATATACACAACAGGAATTTATTCAAAAACACCTAATAAGTGTTGTAAAATTGGATAGCGAAAAGGATATCAAAAAGGAGGCTAAGCAATTGGCGAAAGAGAATAATTGGGATAAACTTCATGCTCTATTATATCTATGCACCAAGTACGAAAGTGAGAATCGTGCAGAAGAGGCAGCCATTGTAAGTAAACTCATACATGAGAAGAAGCTGATGAAATCAAGGAATATGATGGTTTTTAATCAATTCATTACTTTTATATATATATTCTTATTATTTCAAATATTTCATCGTCTTTGCTGCAAAAGATTGCTTGTAGTTATCGAAAGCTTCTTCTTGCTTGATACATTCCTTACATATACAATATTTCGAAACTATCCTTTGTTCACAATCAGATAAATATTCGCATTCATTACAACCTGTTTTCATTCCACAGATAAAGCATTTCAATTCAGTTACTTCTGAATCTCGTTTTGTAAGCTCAAAAGCAGTTTCCATGATATTTTGTGCCATAGGACTAGAAGTTACTACGGGGTTATCGATTTTTTTATCACAAGACAAATGCCTAGCAGCTTTTGCTGATTTAGACCACAAGGCCTTGCCAGGTAACACTTCTTTACCACATTCACTACATTTAGCATTAAACGTGATTGTAATTTCTAACCAATCTGTGACTGCCATGATTCCACTAAGTTGCTATTAAAAATGTATATACGTTTGTAGGAATAGGGGATAGAATATCTATTCTCAAGGAAAGGGGAGAATGAATGGTGTTTTGTTTTGAGAGCATTTTGAAATACGAGAAAGATGATATTTACAACTCATAGCATCATCGTTATTTCCAGCAGATGCATACTGTATGGATATTACTGTGCCAAATATTCCAATGATTGCTACTGATATGGTAAATAATAATAGTAATACTAATATCAATTTCTTCTTACAAAACAATCTCAGCATTTGTCGAAATAAACTTAACTTATGCTACTACCGCCGAACCAGCTAGGTCTACTGCAAGGCATTGTTAATGAAAAGGGAGAACGAATGGTGTATTATCACTGATTCCTCTTATACGGTTCTTGATTATGGAGTCAACTTTATTGTTAATGGCTGTTGCCAAGTCTGATGATGAGCCGCTATTATGATTAGTAGGGCTACTGCTCTTAGTATTTGAACTGCTATCTGTATTGTCTGTAGAATCCTTAGTACTACTTTTGCTATGGCTGGCAGAAGAGTCGGTATTATGGCTGCTCTTAGCCTTTGAATTACTATCTGCATTAGTAAAATCAGCTCTAATTGATTTACTATTACCGCTGTCACTACTCTTCTTCTTTTCAGTGGAAGCACTATCGCTAATACGTATCGTATTGCTTGATGATTTAGAATCAGAACTACGACTGTCACTGCTGCTACTTTTATGATCTGAACCACTAGAATCAGAAGTTGAGTGACCCCTACTGCTACTGCTGTCGCCACCAGTATCACCATGATATCCCAAGTACATCAGTTTTCCGGAAGCAGGCACAGGAGAAATTGCAGCAAATGTATAATTTTGTGCAGAAGTGCTGTTGACTTGTGTCATTTTAATTCCTGCTATGAGCGGTTGCTGCTGTTGGCTTATAGCTGTCACTTGTGGTGCTATAGGTGTTGGTCTCGAGGGTGGCAAGGATGATAATAATGATGATGTATTATCGGGTTTGCTAATTGAAGCTATTGTTGCCCATGTGATACGGCCTGTCGAATCTGAACTAGGATTATGAGTAGTAGTTGTAGTTGTATCTGTTATTGCCACCTGCTGTATTTTTGGGGAATCAGCTACGCTTGCAGCCCCTCTAGTAGCACTTGCTGCCACTACACTTGTACCTTGTATCCCTGTAACGTTTACGCTAGAGAAGGATTTTGAAGCAGGATTACTTGCGCATTCATATTTAGCTGTAATTTTGTTTTGGCCTGGCTTAATTGTAGTATACTTTGATGAAAGTACAAAGTTCCATTTTGAATAATTTGCAGTAGTAGTGCCTCCAGGATTGGCTTGTTGATATGGTTTTACATTATTTACAATAACAGATACCTTGCAATCATTATTAGAAGTTCCATTACTACCTATCGATGTCCCATATATTGGAAGGTCTTTTCCTACTGGTACTTGCTGGCCTTTAGTAGGTGATGTAATTTTTATTTTTGATACATGTTGTTGTGGTGATGCTGATGCGACGGATGAATTTGATGATGACTGTTGTGCATATACCTCGATATTACTCCATATACCAAAAACTAATACACTAAATATAACTGAGAATACTGCAAAATCTAACTGTCTATCATTCATACCACTATAAAGATGCAATATTATTATTTATTCAATTGATTGGAAACTAAGTAGTTTTTTATAATATTGTTATCTCTATGTAACTACTAGAAAATAGTATTGCTGAACTGACGTTAAGAAAGCAGCAGGCCGATGGATAATCATGTTAGCTAGTCGTTATTAGATTGATTGTTCCCTCAATTTCCTGCATTCTATCTGTTAAAGCCATAACTTGGTCTGATAGCTGTGCTATAGTATATTGAACAAATCTAAAATAGACAGAATGTAAGTATACAGATGACATATACATTATGACTTCCGAAATTAACAATAAATTATCTCAATTCTTAAGAGAAGGCCAAAACTGGGAAGTGATACGTGTGGTAAATTGAAGTCCTGTATCTTTGGTGCTCGTAATACAATTAAACTTCTCGCATTGAAAGCATGTGTTACAAGCACCTCTCTTGCAACCATTTAACCACTTCCGGCCACAGATTATCGTGAGAATAAGAGCTTATACATAGTTCAACATGGCCCAGTGGAAATTGTATAAGTTTCTTATCGGTACTGGAAACAGCATCATTTAGAGGAATGGATGATGTAGGTCCAACCAAATCGTCTTCTGTTCCTACAATATTTAGTAAAGGGACTGTGATATCTTTGAGATTGATTGTTTTTGTGATTGGTGTTGTATTATTGTTCATATCATTTCTACCCAGTGTCATTTGACCCTTAATCAAGAGATTTTGCTGATACATCTTTTTTGCGAATTCTCTGAAAAATTCACCCTGAATGTCAGGTGTATTATTTAGCCACACGCTTACTCTAAAGAGGTCTCGTACAAGTCGTGTAAGCGAGATGAGGTAATGATTGTTCTGTATGTTGTCACCAGCATCACCATCCTTCTTTCTTTGCATATCTAAAGCAAACTTTACATTATCAAATCTACGTATCATCGGATTTCTCATCAGAAAAGCTAAGTCTATAACATGGCCATGCATTTCTCCAAATTCTTCGACATATTCATCTGCTGGGAAGCTGCGCATCCACTCTGCTATAGTGGTATTATCTTTATCAAAGTCTGCTTGTGATGATTGAACTATTAAATTTCTTATATTCTTCTTATCATTATAAAGTGAAGTATATACCATTGAAAGAACTCCCCCCCAACTATATCCAAAAAGGTTAATCTTATCTGAATTCGTTATCTTCTTAATATCTTCAATATAATCGTCTATATAGTTGATATAATCTGTTATTGTAGATTTATTCTTCTTTTGCTCCCCCCAATCAAGAAGAAAGACATCAAAATCACCGGAAACAAACTGGTTTACAATGCTTCTATCAGGTGTTAAATCCAATATATGGTAGCGATTAATAGGTGCATAGACCATAAGTAGAGGTGTCTTGTATTTGTATTTGTATTTCCGTTCTTGCTGCTGTTCTTCTTGCTCTTGTTGTTGCCGTTGCTGTTCTTGGGGTTGGTAGTATCTTAGAAGTCTGGTATCGTCCTTTTTCTGTACAACTTCATAATTTGTTGATAAAAAAATAGGAGACTCAGATACAGAGGATAGAATGTTGTTAAGAGTATTATCAATATAATCATCAAATAAAGATAAAGCAGAGTAGTGAACATTTTTATTAATAACTACGATAGCTTCTACATATTTTCTCAGACTATCAAGGAATCTATCCGAACTAAGCCTTGTGTGTAATTGAACATCAGTGTATCTTATCCAATCATTGTAGTGGTGACGGTCATATTCGCCTCGATTAAATTTGTAATACATGTCATTATTTGCTAACAATGATGATAGTAATACTCTGTTGAAAGAGAAAGTATAAGCAAGCCAATATTCAGAAAGCATTTGCGTACCATTGACAATTAATTGCTTTAGTGCATCTACAAAAGAAGAATAACTATGATGTATAGTCAGATTGCTGTCAGTCATTCGTTGTATGTATGTGTGTAGTGTATATTATGTGTAATATAGATATGCTACCTACAACAAAGACCGTAGAATATGTCAGCTGTTCTTACTGCTTCTTCTTCTGCTTCTTCTTCTGCTTCTTCTGCTTCTTCTCTTCCTCTATACTACTTGTTGGCTGTCGCATCATTGAACATACCTCATTGCCTTCCTTCATGAAGTTTGTTGATAATCCCTGCTAATTTAATATCGTAATTGCTTATTCCACCAATATCATGTGTTACCAAGT
>DATFDI010000047.1:0-36184 GCA_035252175.1 Nitrososphaeraceae archaeon | reverse complement strand
AGTTGATGGACATCCTGTAAAGCAAATTGATGATATAATAAATTATATTGAATCACAAAAGAATGTAGGAGATAATATCAAGCTTACAGTAAATAGAAATGGACAGATAATGGATCTAACAGCAACTTTACAAGAAAGACCATCTGCAAGCGCCGCTTCATCCTCTTCAGAAGACCAAAATCAGTCTCCTGGATTAGGAGCTATACCCGAATTACCACAGATTCCAGAATTACCACAGATTCCAGGATTTCCACAATTTCCTCAGCTGCCACCATTGCTCCCATAAGCTTTTGACTCTTTAAGTATGCTACATCTATTAAATCTGTGGCATACTACTTATAAAACTGCGATAACGTTGCAGTCTTCTATTTCATAGCTACGACAATGATATCAATAATACGCATGATTATAACTTAGTGTTCTACACCAAATGCTATTTTGACTGCTGTAATATTTTCACTATTGGGATCTACTATTGCAGTCATATCACCAATCCCAACTCCTATTATTCCACGTATTGTTTTCTTGGCCTGGTCTAAAGCAGCTTAAGCTGCATCTTGCGAGCTTTTATCAGAATTGCCAACAATCTCTATATCTAAATAGCATTAGACTCTAACAATACAACTTTTATTTTTAGATAGAGTGTTTCTTACATGTAGCCTTTCATCGAAAGGGTCTTAAAGTCGGAATGATGGACATTGATTAGTCGGAAAGCACTTCAATGAGCAAATGCAACCTCATATAGTGCGATCGTACCAATATTGATGTCACATTGCTTTTATCTTTCTAAACTATTTGTTTTAGTTGCAAAATGAACTACAAAGGAGCATACCGGCAAAGCTATTGTTAGTCTTACTTTATATTCAGGTCATTAGCTGTCATAAAGATTTGGAAATATTCTTTTTCAAAAAAATACCATCTGGATAGTATAAATACACTGTTTTGTTTTTCACAGCTTGCACACTTTAACTTCTGAAACTTTTCAGGACCGATAACATACTTTTCAGGATCTTCTTGTATTAAATGTAAATAGGGTATTTTCAGGAACTCAATTATACTAATCTGATATACATGTCGTGCAAAACATGCTTCACATCTACCTAGTACTGTAGCTTGTTCAATGTTGCGCCTATTCTTATAGCGTGTCTCTTCCCATGCTTTGGTAGTTATCCTGTAATGTTGTTGGTTTGCTGATTCGATATCAAGTTTTAGCTGTAGCATTATTATTTTTTGTGTCTCATTATTCATTCCTTTAATTGTGTCAATAAGCATTTGTTGAGATTCTTTATAAATGGAAGAAACAACTGAGAAAAACACTCTAAAGAAACGTATCGGATCAGTTATTGCAGGCGTATGGGCTATACCATATAGTGATTTCATAAAATCTAATAAAGTCAACGTAAAAACAGCAAGTATCTTATTGTCGTCACCAAATAACTTTGGAATGCCACTATTCATGCATTTTTTTAGGAAAGCAGAAAAGAGATCTAGGGAATACGAATCAATGCCCTCAATGCTGTGGAGTAGAAGTTCAAAAACCTTATTAATTGCCTTTACTCTTTCTTCTCCATTATTGTTTTTAGCTTTAATCAGCCATGCCACAACAACACCGAAGAGAGTAAAGCCATAGACTGGGGTATCCACAGCTGAGTTTTTCTCTGATTTTGTCGTTCCCTTTTCTTCCATAATTCTTAGCTCCATCAGATCATTGATTCTATTCTGAATGTAGGTTCGTTTAGAATGCAGTCTATAGCTTTTCGGAGTTGTTGAGCCAGCATACTCATTTACAAATGGTCTATGATGGTCAAGTAACCATTTTCCCAGCTCAGTAAAAACGAAATTTTCATTCCCTCTTGCATCATTTGTTTTTATCACTTCTGTATAGTAGGACAATACATCATGACAGAGCTTAGAATCATGGTCACTAGATCTAAGGATCGATGGAATAGTAACTTCTTCAGTCATGCTCTTAATTACTAATTACTAACTAAACTAAATGCCTATTAGAGTTTATGTTTGTTATATAAAATATGGAAACAATGAAGGAACAACAATCTCAACCTTACCAGTACAGAAAGGTGCAGGGACTGATTGGTGAGACCTCATTTAGTATAATTTTACCCAAACGCTATGCTATCGAGCTTGGAATAGGAAAGGGAGACTTCGTCAAAGTACACCACGAAAAAGGTAGGCTAGTAATTGAAAAAGCATAATGCCAAAAATTAATTGTCAAACATCTTGGTGAGACATAAAAATGACTGACAATGCGCTTACATTCATCCCAATTAATGACAAGTTAAAAGCACTGGGTGTTATCAGATTCGCCAAGAAATCCAATGTGATTGACATTGGATTCAAAGGTGGCCAAACAGTAGTCTTTGATATAGATCCAAAGAAAGTAACAAATACGAGAGATAACTTTGAGAAGGAAGCTAAACGTTACCCTGGTCTTTCAAAGAGCACAATTAGCAAGGTCTCTTTAGTATTACTTGATTCCACTAACAACTACTTACAGTATCTCCTTTACAGCAAGGCAGCTGCTAAGGCACCAGACGGTAAAGGTGATCAACAACATTCCCATATTACTACATTATCGCGTAATCCTGCTGCGGTAGTCGCTATGAGATTAGCCAAGAAACACTGCCAAGATTTATTTATTGATAATCTGGGACAACCCCATGCGGCAGTCAAAATCGACAAGCATTTAGAAGTACTGCCAATTAAAAGTTCAAGGTTCAAGAACTGGCTTTGCAAGATTTTCTATGACTGCTACACAGAAAGAAACAAACAAGTTCATAATAAGGATGACCAACGATCCAAAAAATTACATTCGGCTGAAGATGTGGAAAACGAAGGCAAAAAGGTAGAGGGAGAAGATCAAGAAGAAGATGAGGATACAGCTGATATCCTCACCACGGAGAATCTAAATAATGTTCTCAGGGTGATAGAGGCAAGGGCCACATTTAGTGGGAATCCTCCACGAGAACTACATTTGCGTGTAGCAATGTATGACGACAGTAATTCAATTTTATACGATCTAACAAATCCCGAATGGCAGGTTGTTAGAATTGCGGTAACAGGGTGGGATATAGAATATGCTCCAGTGGTATTTACAAGGTATTCTAATCAGATACCCCAAGTTTATCCTTCAAAGGAATACCCTCCAGAAATATTTGATTTGTTCATAGGTCTGATTAATATCAAGAATGATGAGGACAACATATTACTTTTAAAAGTCTACATTATAGCATTATTCTATCCCTGCAATCAGCATCCAGCACTTATGCTGCATGGAGAAAAGGGAACCGCAAAGTCTACTCTGATGGAGCTCATCAAAATGTTAGTAGATCCCAGTGCTATCCAAACATTGGCATTTTCAAGAAATATTGAAAGTATGATTCAGAAATTAGCACATAATTACATATGCTACTTTGATAATGTATCTAAAATCAATGAATCCATATCTGATATTCTTTGCAGGGCGGTGACCGGCAGTGGATTTTCTAAAAGGGAATTATTTACAAATGATGACGATGTAATATACAATTTCAAACGCTGCATTGGAATCAACGGAATAAACCTGGGTGCTACCAAATCCGATCTCATAGATAGAGGGATCATAATAGAGCATGTACCGATTCCAAAGCATAGGAAGCGTTTGCTCAAGGAGATCTGGCAAAAATTTTACGAGATAAGATCGTGGCTATTAGGATACATTTTTGACATTCTAGTGCAAGTTTTGCAATTTCAGAGGGATAATCCAGGGGGACTCAAGTTAGAAGAATATCCTAGACTTGCGGATTTTGCTGAGATTGGAGAGATTATATCGCGATGCATGGGTAATAGACCTGGCAAGTTTATCGAGGCTTACTTTAGGAATATAGAACTCCAGACTAGAGATGTAGTTGAGAATGATGTTGTCGGAAAGGCTATCGAGATTTTTATGGATAGCAGGATGACTCCTTTATGGAATGGAACAATAACTGAATTGCTTGATTTACTGACTAAAATCGCTCAGGATAACTTGAAGATTAAGACAAGCAATGGGAAGTTGTGGCCTCAAGCACCAAATAGTCTAAGCAGGCGAATTAATCTTATCAAAGCCGATCTTCGGAGTATTGGAATTCTAGTGGAGAAGGATTCCTTAGATAAGAGTAACAGGCAATGGACTATTAGGAAACTTGCCGACATTAACCGTAATGGTAATGGAATAATTATCACTGGCAGGAATAATATGCTATATCAACAACAGATCATCAGGAAGCAAAATTATCCAAAGGTTGAACATATATCGCCTGAACAACCTTATCGCCTGAATCCTGAAAATCGTGCTCAAATCACTAGAGATAATCAAGGTGATATTTCAGGCGATATATCTTTTGAGCCAAATCATATACCACCTTGCATATCGCCTGAACAAAATAGTGAAAATCGTGCTCAGAATGATTGTTTCAGGCGATCAGACGATACAGGCGATATTTGTTCACTTTCTTCATCTTTGCAAATTCCAAAGGTAAAGAAAGTTCTAGACAGGTATTTGGCATTTGACTTTGAATGGGACATAAAGACACATGTGATAGAGGCAGCCTCTTTTGTAGATAGCACTGGCAATAGTAAAGTATTGCTTAGATCAGACTTTGATAATTGCTCTGAAAAGGAGCTTTTAAAGTACATTAATAGCAAAATTCTGGAGTATAACTGGTCAATAGGCTGGAATTCTACAGGACATGCAAACAATACAGAAGGTGTCAGAAACTCTGACTTGACAATATTACATGAAAGATGCATTGCAAATGATATTCAGTCTATAGTCTCTTTGAGTCCAAATGGTGTACCGTATATAGGGTATCCAAAACACATTGACCTTTGCAACGTATATGGAAAGGTTATGGTCCAAGATACTATTTATAAAAAGGCCTATAGAACTCACAAACTCAGTGATGTTTCAAAGGCTTTACTAGGATATGGCAAGTACAAAGATTTCTCCGGTAAAGATTTCAACAGTCTGCCAATTGAAGGACAGATAGAATATTCACTTAGAGACTCCCAACTGGTAATGGAACTATCGAAGTATAATGACTTCGAGGTTTTAGATGCGATGTATGCAATATCTGAGATAACTGGACTTGATTTTGAGCTAGTATGCAAAACCAACTTATCCAAATGGTGGTCTGCTATCTTTGATAAAATGGTAAAAGATAGAGAATGCCAACCACGTACAGCAACATCATTTAGTAGTACATACTATGAGGGTGCAGCAGTTCTTACACCAAAACAAGGTTTGTACCACAATGTAGTGGTAGTAGATGCAATAAGCCTGTATCCTAGTGTTGCTATAAACTGTAACATATCTTTTGATACGGTAAACTGCACTTGCTGTAAAGGCGATCCTAGTGCTGGGATAACATTAGACAGTGAGTTTCTCAAGGATTGCAAGTTTATCATGCAGGACAATAACTGTTGGATTTGTAAACAAAAAGAAGGTGCTTTTCCAAAGAAGCTCAAGGTATTCAAAGAAGAACGATTGAAACAAAAGAAGGTAGGTAATAACTCAAAGCAACTTGCACTGAAAATTCTTATCAATGGAGCGTATGGCTGCTTTGGTTTTGCTGGTTATGCATATTATGACCCAAGAGTC
This sequence comes from Nitrososphaeraceae archaeon, assembly GCA_035252175.1. Taxonomy (GTDB): domain Archaea; phylum Thermoproteota; class Nitrososphaeria; order Nitrososphaerales; family Nitrososphaeraceae; genus JAFAQB01. The sequence goes on along the minus strand of DATFDI010000047.1, from coordinate 30,546 downwards.
GCTGAATTAATTACTGCATACGGAAGACAGACTCTTTCTAAGATGCAAGATGCTGCAAGGAACTTAGGCTTTGAAATTATCTATGGTGATACAGATTCGTTATTCTTACACAACGCACCTAAAGAATCTCTTTCAAAGTTCCAAGATTTGTGTAGTAGGGATTTAGATATTGAACTTGAGATTAAGAGTACTTACTCTAACTTTATCCTAAGTAGTGGTAAGAAACACTATCTGGGATACGGAGCAGATGACAAAGGCAAAGAAGTGCTTGATATTGTAGGTTTTGAAGGTAACAAAAATGATAGACCGGAATTTGTCAATAATGTCTTTAGACAACTGGTAAATGATATTATCAAAGATGGCATTGATCCTATACCAAACCTTCGACGTTCAATGTCTGATTTAGAACAAGTACCTTGCAAAATAAATCCAGATTTATTGAAGATATCTAAGATACTTGGTGAGAATCCGGAAGATTACAAATCTCAGACTTGTCAAGCGGCTAAGATAGGTAAGGCATTTGGTGCTAGAAAAGGTGACTTGATACGATATTTTGATTCAGATGTCAAGAAGACTGGTAAGAGTTGGTCTTTAGATGCTGCAGACATTGATACTGCAAAGTACAAACAGATGTTATGGAATACGGTAAGAGAAATTTTGCAAATTGCTGGATATCCTGTTCACGACCTCTCAAAGGAATTTGGTGTTAAGAACCCAAAGAACAACAAGAACAAGAACAAATCAGAAAAAACTAGCAGTGATGAAGATGGTCATGGCAATGCATAACCTCCTAGTGGTGTGACCGGGTATCGTAATAGATAGCCAATCTCAATGCATTGAACAACAAGAAAGGGTAAGAAACAAGATGTCAAACAATAAGAATGGGAAAACGAATGGCAATGATGTTGGAGACAAAGATATTTCCAGCAGCACGGTCAACAATAACAACAACAACAACGGCAAGGAAACTGCCGGCAAAGAAAATCCGTACAATCTTACAGGAAAGGCGTATGAAAACTGGAAAAAGAATCAGGAATTCATAGCCAAGAAAAGTAGGTACATAACATCAACCAACTTTGGAGACAAACCTAGGACATTTCTTTTCAACGCAGAAAAAATTGAATCAACTGAGATTGAGGAGGGAGCCGACGGCAAACCCTATACCAAGATGGTCTATGCCGTAGTAGAACCATCAGTTGATTCGAGGGAAGAAAAACTACTGAGCACAAGCAGCACACGTCTAGTAACAAAGTTGGCCAGATGGATTTTCGAGAAGCACAGATACTTGCTAGAAATTCAGAAGACTGGGACAGGTTATAGCACAGACTGGGAAGTTGACCGTGCTGATTGACTAACCTGAAACCAGCCTCCCACCTATTTTTTGCTCTGCTTGCTAGAGTATTCAGACTATACAGGTGATGGAATATTAAAATTACTGGTCAAAATATTGGTCCAAATAATATTAATAATAATACCGCAACATTCGATAATGATTCTGATACAGAAAAGCAAGTTACTGAAGGCCTAAACTTTATCCTGTCCCATTTAAAAAATCCAACACGATGGCCAAGAACCATATCTACAAAGGCATCAGGGGGAAAACAGATCACTGTATATAGCAAACAAGAAGCACTGTCATATTATAGAGATTCAAACTACCTTGACTGTAGAATCAGCGCATACAATACCAAGTCAACACAACAACAACAAACGATTGACCTACTTATGATTGACTTGGATTTATCTAATTTCAAATACTGTATGAAGGCATTGAATTTGGCAAAGGGAAAGACCTTGAGAAAAATACAAGATACATTTGATCTATCAAAGGAATCTGAACCTGCAACTGTAATTTGGTCGGGTAATGGGTGCCATTTGTATATACCTACTGAGCCCCAGACTGCTATTTTAGAACAAATGTCTGGATTTAGCAGGTATAAAGGGCCTTCCAAGTTATTTTTAAGATTTGCAGAGTGGTATATGTCTAATGGTAAGGCAGATTCAGAACATTACCATACGGTGTCATTAAAGAACTGTTTATTGAGAATACCCGGTTCATATAATTCAAAGAATATGTGTCAGGTTAACATTGTGCAGAAATGGAACGGTAATTCAAAGGTACTTCTGCAATTTCTTTGTGACAAGTTTTTGGCATATCTTATTGACCAAGGTTCAAAGATAGTCAAATACAATAGTGATGAGCCTAACATTATTCTGTCAGAAAATGCCAAGTCTACATATGCGGCACGTAAGAATTCTAGCTCACTGAGCAATAAGCAATATATTGATTGGATTGAACGACTCTTTCAAACACCATTGGCAGATCATAGAAAATACTGTATATGGAGAATCCTTGCTCCTTATTTTATCAATATAAAACATTTTTCATTTGAAAGTTCGTATGATAAGATATACCAATGGTTAGAAAGGTGCAATGAATTAAGAGTATTAGATTTTGATCCTGCTACAAAGATAAATGATAATCTTAATAGGGCAATCAACACAGGATATTTTCCAATTAGTCTTGATAATCCATTAAAGGAACCTAGGACTTTGAAGACTGATAACAGGGAATTGTATAACATAATCAAAGATTAGTATTTGTTTCAATTAATCTATATGAATTCAGTCTCAGCTTTTTATTATTGTTCTAATACCGATAAATATATAGAATCCATATAATATCACATCATAATAGCTAAATTAGCTGGATCTTATGGTAATAACTAGACTGATTATGCTATGAATAATTATAACACAAATCAACAATACTTACGCTTGTTTATGTAAAATAACATGTTTTTCTCCACTGTCGTATGTATGTTCAAATTCTACTTTGAAATTATGTTTCTCCAATAGATCCATGATCGGTTCATACAGATTTTTGCCGTTTTCTATATTGTGAATTTCCAGAAATATCACAATATCCATACTGTTCGATAGTATGTTGGAAGCTCCCTTGAGTACCTCAAGTTCAGCTCCTTCCACATCTATTTTCATCCAATTAACTTCTGAATCACTAATTCCATTTTGCTCTAGTATTTTATCTAATGTATTGGCATTTACTTCTACGAATGTGTCTTCCCTAGCATTCTGTCTACTGCTTATTACAGTATTATAAATGGTATAATGTGACTCTTGACCCGGTAAATAAAGTTTAATCTTTGTTTCTTTTGAATATACAACATAGTGCAATGCAATAACGTTAGTTAATCCATTCAGTTTGATATTACGGTTTAACACTTCAAGATTTCCCGGATGAGCTTCAATAGCTATGACTTGTCCACTTTGACCAACGTATTTTGAAGCTATTATGGAGTATTTGCCAATGTGTGCTCCAACATCTACAACTGTATCCCCTTGTCTTGGGCGAAAAAATTCATCTATTATGTTATTTTCACGCAGTGCAACGTCTATAAAGTCATCCTTATTATTCTGAAAATAAAATTCCAAATTATGTTTTGGTATTTTAAATTTTAAAAATGCATTTTTATTATTGCGCTTTAGAATATTGTAACATTGGTACCAGAACATTCCATAATCAAGATCACGTTTGTTATACAGCTGAGCCCTCCTTTCTTTTCCTAATGTTAATCTAAGACTAATTCTCGAGCTTAAATAAATAATCTTTGCAATAAATAATATGCATTTATCATATATTGTTACTGCTTCTGATCCTTTTAGTAACCAGAGAACTGTTTCTTTCATTGTAATTCAAGATATTATTATGATCCGATTCTCTGCTTCCAATTAACTATCTCCTCATTTAGTGGCAGTGAAATGTTTGAAATATCTATGTCAAATGCTTTCTTTGCAAATTCACGAAAGTTTACAGCCCATGGATGATTTGACGTAGCAAATTCTTTCATCACATCTATAGGATCATGAGTCTCAAGACTTATTATTGCAATATCCGGCATCCCACTACCAGGTAGACTATGCTGAACCCAAATCTGTTCACGAGAAATACCAACGAGTCTATAAAAATCATCATGCTCTTTTGTATTTGTATTTTCTTTGGCAAATCTCCTCGCCAATTCTAGTCCTCCTCTGGTGTAAGCCAGTGCAAAACAATAGTTTACCATGTAATAATAGTAATGTAACCTCAGTTACATACATTTATAGCATGCGACATAATATTGCGTATGCTATGAATGGTCAGATTGACAACTACAAAAGGTTCGTATGTACACTTAACATAACCAAAAAATTACTCAAAATAACATATGATATGTGTTTCAAAGACACTGGGCCCATAACGATAATGGCTACTATAGCTATATTATCTGCTGCAGCAGTGGTAGTTTCATCTCAACCTCTAGTATCAGAGACAAACCTCGCTTTTGCATTAACAGGTAATGGCCAACAGTTGCCAAACATAAACGCTGCTAATTTGTTCAACAGCAGAACAATGGTGCTTCCAAGCAATGTAAAAAACCTAGTTATTCTTATTCCAGACGAAGCACATCATTCACCAGACCAAGTACCAGCAAAGAGGTACATTAATCAAACCTACTTACCACAAAATGCAATTGTGAGTCCTGGTACTACTATTGTATGGTTTAGTGGTGACAAGAACCATGATCATTTCATAAATCTATACGATAGCAAGAATAACGCATCAATGTTCAAAAGTGATGCTTTTCCCTATAACGCTGCTACAAAACCAATTAAGCTCAATAACACAGGAACTTTTATTTATTCAGACTCTGAAAATGCTAAGAGTAAAGAAACCGGAGTAAACGGATTTGTGATGACAGGGACTATAAAAGTAGTAGACCAGCTTCTTTCTCCGGGTTCTAATACGCCAAATAACAATACTGCCAATAACAATAATAATATTACTAAAATCGATACAGTAGGTTCGCTTATGGTTCCAGCCAAAACTCTTAATCAATATATTTCAGAATTCAAAACGCGTGGTCTTGGAGTTGATAGCACACAGCAATTTAGAGCTCTTCGTAATGGCGGTCAACATGTTTTGCTTGTCTGGACTAGTAATGGCATAGACTTAAACAAAGTGTTAACATACCTGAACCAAATAACTGCTACATTACCATATAGTTGAAGGTAACACAAAACCAAACCAAATAACAATTTTTTTCGATGATCTAACATGACACAAGTCAATTAGGATAACGTAATATGTATCATACAATTCTTTAGAAATTGCTAAATGCCTCCTAAAGATACCGACTTATGGATATCCCTGAAACATGGGCAAAAAACTAGAAAAAATGGAAATATTAAATTTCTTCAGATAAGGTATACAGACGTACCTGGGAGATATTTAGCCAGCTATATTTCGGATGATAATGATAATTTTGAGAGTATATTTAGAGATGGAGCTGGATTAGATGGTTCATCAGTCCAGGGTTTTGCAGATATTAATGAATCTGATCTGCTACTCATACCTGACAAGTCTACGGCTAGACTAGTAGAAATAATGCCTGCAAGCAATACCATGGTGCTATCTGCAATTGCAGATGTATATAGAGGATTTGGACAAGGTAGGTTACCAAAAGACCCTCGGTTTGTCCCGCAAACAATGGAAAAATACCTTGCAGAAAATGGTCTGTCATGTCAAATCGGAGCTGAAGTTGAATGTTTCATTTTTGATGATATAGTTTTAGTCAATGCAGATGATAATAAAAACCAAGATTCAAATTATCAACCAAAAATTATCTCCGTAGAGCAATACGGCACAGGAAAGTACCCAATTCGTAGAAAGGGTGGCTATAATGCACCACCTTTCCAAGATTCACTTACAGAATTCAGGTTCGAGGTTGCCAGAATATTGAAAAAATGTTATGACATAGACGTGACAAATATGATTCATGAAGTAGCTAGCAACGGCCAGATTGAAATTAACTTTATGCATAGTACCTTAACGAAAGCTGCAGACAATGTGCAAATCTATAAAGATGTTGTGAGAAACACAGCAAAGTATCATAACAAGGTATCAAACTTTATGCCAAAACCAATATTTGATGAGGTAGATGGTTCTGTAACTGGTGGCGACAATGGATCTGGGATGCATGTCAGTGTTAGCTTTTGGGATAATCCGAGCAAAAGTAAAGATGTGACAAAGAAGAAGGGTAACATAAGCACCAATAATAACATTTTTTACGATAAAGACGATCCTTATGCAGAGATTAGCCAGGCAGCAAGGTATTTCATAGGTGGTCTAATAGAACATACCCGATCTCTTGCAGCATTTGTAACTCCGACTGTCAACTCTTACTACAGAATGGTGCCAGACTTTGAAGCGCCTATATACAACACATGGGCAAGAGGAAACAGATCTGCAGTAGTGCGTGTTCCGGTAGATCAAAAGAATAACTTTAAATCAAAACGGATAGAATTCAGAGCTCCCGATCCATCTGCGAATCCTTACTTGGCATTTTCAGCGATAGTAGCCGCAGGACTCGATGGTATGAAGAAGAAAATGGATCCTGGAGATCCAGTCAATGAAAATATATACAAAATGTCAGATTCAAGAAGAAAAAATTTAGGAATAAAATCCCTTCCAAGCAGTCTAGTAGAGTCTTTATCTGAATTGAAGAGCGATTCAAATTATCTTGGAATATGTTTTGATAAGGGACTATTACAAACTTACAGTGTTATAAAGGAACAAGAGATTATGCAAATTGGAAAGGATGGAGCAAAGGCACGACAGTTTATGTTGTATTATGATATCTGAGGACAACAATGTGAAGTTCTGTATCGTTCAATATGAAAAAGAGTAGCAGCAGGTGATCCAACAAGAAGGATGAAAGGAGGATGGAAATAGAATCTGCAGATGCTGTTATCAGCTATCTACCACGTTTATCATCAACTACAATGAATATTAAAAATATTCAAAATACCAATACACAATTCCTTTTACTGAAAAGTCATAGAGGAGATTGGAATTTTGTAACAGATCATAGGGAAAAGCATGAAGCCGATAATGATACGTTCAAGCGAGAGATCCTTGAAGAAACAGGTATTATTGGCTGGCTGTGACATATTAGATTATATAGGCGAATTAAATTACAGCTTTACAAAAAATAGAACTAATAGAAAAGGAATTAAAGTTCTATTATGTTATAGCTAAAGCAATGTATGTTGTGCTCTAGAGAGCATATTGACTGCAATTGGCTGCCATATGAGAGGGTCAGAATGTTGATAACATTCGATGAATCAAAGCTCTTTTTAGAGAGGAGTGGGAGCTATTATGCCATTCGATAAGCATATTCCATTTTAGAAGGATTTATTACTAATCTGCCTATGCTTCTCTTTCCTGGTTAAGTCGCTTCTGAGTTTATGTAACAAATGTTACATTTATAAATCATAGGCCATAGCACGCGTTATAAAATAATCCGGTTCCACACATTATGAAAAAATTATCATCCATATCCCCTGCACTCAAATTTATCATCCTGCTAGGTATAGTCAGCCTTTTTGCGGATATGACGTATGAAGGGGCAAGAAGTGTTACAGGTCAATATCTTGCTATTTTTGGGGCGAGTGCAACAGTAGTGGGGGTCATAGGTGGGCTTGGAGAGTTTGTTGGCTATGGTGTACGCATCATATTTGGATCTTTAGCAGACCGTACTAGAAGATATTGGACAATTACTATATTGGGCTATATATTGAATTTATTAGCAGTACCGTTAATTGCCCTTACCAGCCATTGGGAGATAGCAGCTATTCTAATCATAGCGGAACGATTTGGCAAAGCTATACGTACACCAGCACGCGATGTCATGCTTTCATATGCAGCTAAAGAGGTGGGTAGAGGATGGGGATTTGGCATACACGAAGCAATGGATCAGACAGGTGCAGTTATAGGCCCAATTATAGTATCTGCGGTATTATATCTTAAGAGTAATAATTACTCGGGAGGATTCGCTATCTTATCAATTCCAGCTCTTTTGGCATTGAGTACATTAGTCCTATCCCGGAAGCTATATCCTACTCCCAGTGACTTCGAAAGAAATTCATTAGACGCATTCCAAAAACCTGCTTCTGACAACCAACATAAAGTAAAGGAAGAAGAAGCGAATATCAAGTTTCCAAGAATTTATTGGATATATCTTATGTTTGTGGCTGTTAGCGTTGGAGGTTACGTTAACTTTCAATTGATTTCATACCATTTCAAAGTCAACTCTATTGTTTCGGATCCTCAAATCCCAATTCTTTTTGCTGTTGCAATGGGCATTGATGCATTGGTGGCACTCATAGTAGGACGCTTATTTGACAAAAGTGGACTTTTAATTCTAATTGTTGTCCCAATACTTAGCATACCAATAGCTCCTTTGGTATTCTCGATAGGTTATAGTGGAGCGGCAGTAATAGGCATGATATTATGGGGAGCTGTAATGGGTATACAAGATACGGTCATGCGCGCGATTATTGCTAATATTGCCCCAATCACAAAGCGGGGACTTGCTTACGGGATTTTCAACGGTGTGTACGGCGGATCATGGTTTATCGGCAGTACATTCATGGGTGTATTATATGATGTATCTACTTTATACGTAATATTTTTCGCCATCATAGTCGAGTTGTCTTCTTTTCCGCTATTGTTCAATGTAGTTAAAAGAATTGAACATATTGTATAAAACTATATGAATCATACCACATTATTATTATTATTATTCTCTAATGTGGTTGTCGTTCTAACAGCGTATAGATTTCTTCTAACATGAAGAGCAATTTGGATGTTATCTGCTTTAGTGACTCTATATCAAAATCAGACATACTACCGTAGCCGATTAACCTTTCTGGCCTAGTATCTAGGAGCGTAGTCCAAATTTCATTTAATCGCCCCAATATTTTTGACCTAACTAACTGTTCTTCTGATTCTAGTCCAAACTCCTCCTTGATTTGGCTTATTTCTCCAAGCATGCAGTTTGCAATCGCAAGTATCCCGTCTTGTGTCTTGGAATCTATGGTATTTTTTAAAAAATACAAAATGAAGTTGGAAGTGTTATTATTGCTATTGCAGCTGTTAAAGGTCAATTTGCTGATTATATCCCTTAAATCGCTCTCTATTAGTAAAAGACGGATCCTTAGAATTCTCTTGTGGTTATAGTCCATTCCTTACAATTCTACATGTAACATTAGTTACATTTATAATTCATTCTTAATAATCCCGAAGGAAGGGGATTTGGAAAGAGTTAATAGCGATAATAATAATAATAATAATAATCTTCATGTACGGAACATCATAGTGCGGATAAATGGTGTACTCCCAGATTTTTCAACACTGGGCAGTCATGATAAGTCTGAGAGAGCAGCTGAGGCAAGACTAAAAGGAATAAGTTCTAACACCTCTTGTTCTATTTTTGCATTAAACGAAACAAATCACATAGTATTTCATTTACTGGTTGATGTGGGTCAAGGAATAGTCAAAAGCATCGAAAAAGGGGTACAAAGTCTTGGATTCAAGACAACAACATCCTCGTCTTTCCAATATATTCCAGACGTTGTTCTAATAACTCATTCGCATGATGATCATATTAAAGAACTTCCTATCCTAATAGATAGAGCCAACATAAATTTGAAAAATTTGCAAATATTTTGCACATCTGCATGTTATGATCAAATTACCAAAAAGTTACCTGAAGTTTCGTCTCTTTCTTCATCTTCTTTCAAACTGAATAGTAATAATTATGTGTCATTTAATATGATAAATCCAGGCGAAAGTATCGAAATAGGTCCATTTTCTGTGAGACCATTGTTAGCATACCATGGAACCGATTCTCCTCCTGGTTGTGTGTGCTACGTAGTGAGGATACTTGATAACAAAATAATAATTGGATGGGATTTTCTCTCATTACCTGACACTAGTGAAAATTTGTTATGGAATCCAGACCTTCTTATCTTAGGTACCGAGAATTACAATTCCCACCCCGACACAGGAATGGTATCGGTAATTGAAGCGTTTGATATAGTTAGAAGGTGGAATGCAAAGGAATGTTACATAGTTCATTATAGTGGACTTACAGACTTCAGAGAAGCTAAAAATCAATGGTTTAGAGGTCCTATCAAGGCTATGACAACTGAAGAATTACAAAATACGATTGATTCTCATCTCAGGCTAACTAGCGATGGTGGCAAATTCAAAATTACGGTCGCAACAGATGGCATGGTTTGGAGGCCAAAGAACGAGAATTATCAAAAAAAACAGCAACACTCAGAACGAATCCTAGATGACGATAACTTCCAAGTAGGCAAAGTACTTTCAATTGAGAGTCTTCAAAAGTATGTATTATTGATTGAAAGAGATACCGAGAAAGATAAATTAATGCTTATGATAGAAGACAGAGTTAATAGATATAATTTAGTCTTTGATAAGCCTTATAAAGACAACAATAACGAGAATATAGTCTACGCTCAAGGAGAAAAAGGAATGATGGCTAGAGGTCCCCAGCTAACAATGGAGATAATTGATGCAGATCCTTCACATGATAACTCCACTACAATCAGGATAAATGTATCAAAAGGTAAGAAGATGGTTTTTAAGGACAATATAATCATAGATGATATCGATGCAATAAGACTGAGAAAATATATTAAAGAAAACTTTAAGTGAAATCAAACTGCGACATACAATACTATTATCATTACTGCACACACATGGATTGATTGGCCAGTACTACGTAGGACAATTGTTATGCAAGTATCTCTAGAAAGCAGGTAGGTAATTAGGATAACAAACGATGTAATTTGGCTTGTAGAGGAATATGTCTTCATTATAGGTCTCGCGATCTAAACCTGCAACCAATACGACTAAGGTATGGATATGACAATAAACGCTGCACTTCTTGTAGCATCTACATCAAATGGACTGGTCGATATTGTCCATGTTGCGGAATTAGGCTCAGAACCAAACCCTTGAAAAATAAATCTCGTTTATAAATTCAATAAGGATTCAATATTGATCATGGCGACATTGTTGACTACATTTGTATCTACGATTGTAGCTGAATGTTTTGCTAAGTGTATCAAGAGGTTGTTAACAACATTCCAGAAAGTGGCAGATAGCATAATATCGGTTATGGTGGACAGGCTCTTTTAAGCAGTGATAAGATGGTATGGAAAGAAAGAAAGACTGTGATTCCTATAGCTATAATAGCAATGGCAGCAGCTGCTATTGCTGGCTATCAATAATGTTAGGTGTGTTTCCGATTAATGTGTTGATAGTTAATATACTCATAGTTTTATTTTGGGGATATTTTCAATTGTATCTTTGCTATGGAATTTGGATACAAAATATTCTCTCTTGATTGCGGTTGGTTTTTGCAGATCATTTACTACTATGTCTTCATTCGCGCTTGAAACAACTAATTAGCCGACAATTTATTAAAGTGGCGCTTCATATATTGTCAAATGTTGCATTATCAATCGGTGCGATCTATGCTGGCAGGATTATTTGCTTCAACAATCGCTGCGGTACAAATTGGGCGGTGAGAGTGAAGATATAATATGATGCAAAAGATGTGGTGTCTTACCATTAGAATAAAGAAGAATGACCAATTTAGGGATAAACGACTAGAAAAAGCACTTGTAGATTTCTTGATGGGTGCTAAGATTTCTGGCGCAACTGTATGGACTGGAGTAGATGGATTTGGTAAACGCAGAAGATCCACTGTGCACATAGAAGGGATAATGATCAATATGCCTATGATAATAGAGGTAGTGGAAGAGAAATCAAAGGTAGAACCACTACTTCCACAGATAAGGAGAATGGTAGGGGATAATGGAATAGTGACATTGCATGAAGTTAATGCGATTTAGAATGATATTTGATTTTGTATTTAATTAGTAATGATCTTATATTACAGACCTGAAAATACAAAGCTTTCCTTATGTAATTTTTCTAGGAAGTTAGCCAGTTTGTCGAATTTTATCATGTAGTCGCAGTCCAAACTAGGACTTAATCTTTTATCTGACTTGACACCAATTGATACATCTGCTTTTCTAAATGCTGGGTTATCATTTTCTGAATCGCCCATGTACATTATCTTCGGTACAATGCCATCTATTTGTTGGATTTCAGAGACAACATGAGCATATGCAATACCCTTGTTACATCTAATTGCATAAATATCAATAAAAGGATGGGTAGTATAAGTTTGAATGTGCAGCTCAGATGATTTTTCTTGCAATTGAAGTTGAGATTCCTTACGATTCATTGCTCTTTGTAACTTCGATTCTATCTTTACTTTTAGTGAACCCCAATCAGATGTATTCCTCCAATCAAATGTCAGGCCTGCTAACGTTTTTTTAGGTGTAACAGTAAATTTCTTCTCAGGAGATACCTCTTTGAACTCTGAAGCTACTTCTTCAGCTAATTGAGATAATATTTCCGAGTTATCTTGTAATAATGAGTAATGAACCGATAGATAACTCTGTTCAATACACTTCTTAAAATCTCTACACTCTGAATTTTCATCTTGTGGTATATTCATTTTAGCATGTCTGCTAGTCCTACCTATTGTTTTATTATGTGGTCTTAGAGTTAAAGTTTCAATACCTAAAATACACGAAGCAATGACGGCAAATCTAGTTCTTTTGTGAAGGAAATTAAAATCTTTACTGGATACAATACAAACTGGTATCTTCTCTGATATGTCCCATAAGATATTTTCCAATTCAACCGGAATAGCATTTTGGTCCTCATCTCTAATCGAAGCTGTTGGACAAAGAGTTCCATCATAATCGGATAATATAGCAGATATTTGCATAAGGTTTGTACAATTAATCGCTTTAAATAATTTAAAGCTTAAAACTACAAAAAAATAATAATTGCAATAATTATAAAGAAATACACAAAAGTCATAGTTTTTAGATGTAACCGGAGTTACGTTTATTACACATAATAAGTGAGACTCACATAAAATGAATAAACCTTGTATTAACTACAATGATCTCAAGGTTATATTAATCGGCCTGAGTTTAGGTTGGCTACTATATGTTACCTTTCCTGGCATTATAGATATGACAGCGCTCATAAATTGATTCAACCTGGGGCAGATAGATCATGGTTGAGCTGTACGGCGCGGCATTAGTAGCAATATCTATAGCAATCTCAGCCATACTTAGTTCAAGACTTAGGATTTCCTCTGCAATTTTCGAGGTGGTGGCTGGTATCATATTAGGAAATCTGCTAGGTGTGAAGCTTGAGTCTTGGCTTGATTTTCTGGGAACTTATGGTGGTCTAGTTCTTACATTTTTGGCAGGCGCTGAAGTAGAATTTCATATATTGAGAAAAAAGGCAAAGGCTAGTCTTGTTATAGGGAGTCTTGCATTTATTGCTCCTCTAATAGCTGAGTTTCTATTTCTATCGATTGTAACGAACTGGACTCTCCAGGCTAAAATATCAGTAGGTCTTGCACTGACTACGACTTCAGTAGCAGTTGTTTACGCAATTCTAACTGAATACGAAATAATAAAGCTACCTGCAAGCAGAATAATAATTGCAGTCACGTTTGTCAATGATATACTCACATTAATAGGCATTAATCTTATTTCTCCAAGTTTTGATGTATATGTTATTGTTACTTTCTTTACTCTAATAGGTATTTTGATAATTGCTATACCGAAACTTCTTGGACATATTGTTGAAAGATATGGAAGACGTGCTGTTGAAATGGAATTGCGCTTTATACTGGCATCTATGTTAGGCGTAGCCGTGTTAGCCGACGTAGCAAAACTTCATGCAGTATTTGGAGCATTTGTACTTGGACTTGTATTTGCAAGTACTATACAAAAGTACCAAGATGTCCTCTCGAAAATGAGAACCGTCACATTTAGCTTGCTTTCTCCTGCATTTTTTATTAGAGCTGGACTTTTAATTGGATTACCTGCTGTTATCCAAAATATAGCTCTTATTATGGGCCTTCTTGCAGTCAAGTTATTATCTAAATTTGCTGGCACATATCTTTTAAGCAAAAAATGGATAGATGAATCAGCCGGCATGTTTTCGGCTCTGTTATTTAGTACTGGATTGACCGTTGGCTCAATAACGGCAACACTTGCAAGAGATCTACATTTCATCGATCAGACACAGTTTTCTGTTGCAATTGTTACAGTGATTCTAAGTGCGATTGTTCCAACACTGCTAGCCAAACGTTTTGTTCCACAGAAGATATAGAAACAATTCACGTGATGCAAATTTTTTGCTTTGTCCGTATTATATAATATTGTAATTATGCTATTTTGTGTGTGTTTTTCTATTGTACAAATCAAATTAAATCTTAGTGAGGAGAAAAATACAATAAAGACAATTCGTATAGTGTTATGTATTGTTAAAGTAAAATGAAACGTGAAGTTGACAGATCAAGGATATCAAAGATAGTATCAGCCATAGACATGTCTGAGCATTCTAGAGAAGTAATGGAAAAAACATTCGTTATTGCAACTGCATTTAATTCAGATGTATATATTGTTAGTGTAGTCAAAATGCCCAAGGTTGCAGCAGAAGAAGGCGATGTTATGATGTCTGAAATAAAAGACGAGGAAAATGCATTCTTAAGCCATCAGAGGATGCTAATTGATAAATACTTCACCGGAACTAACTTATTGGTTGAATCTGAAGTACTGCATGGAAGTCCTGCATCTAAGATATCCGAATTTGCCAAGTCAGTTTCTGCTGATCTCATTATTATTGGAAACAAAAGCACATCTGGGTTTAAGAGGATATTTCTAGGAAGTGTATCTGAAGCCGTTTCACATAATGCTCCTTGTTCTGTGCTAATAGTAAAGAAAGAAAAGATCCAGTAGATCTAAAAAAAAATTCCTTAATCTTACGAGTGAACTATTCAGTAGCTTTATGTATTACAAGAAGTTATATAGCTACTTATGGTAATCGATACATAGCATTATTCTAACTGATTGGGCTTAGTTATCCTTATGGAATATTATAAAAGAAAGAGATAGCATTTAGAATATTTGTGACTATTAAAAAACCATCTTCCTGGTTAGTGATTCTATATGATGTACCAGCAGAGCCTTCTAGGCTAAAAGTGCGTCTATGGCGGGAGTTCAAGCGCATGGGAGCATTTTATCCACAGCTATCGTTTTGCTTAATTCCTGACAACAGTGATAATAGACAGAAAATACAACGAACTGAAGAAATGATTACTAAGAGTGGCAAGATTATGAAGGTTCAAGGTAAGGGTATCAATGAATATGATCATGATAGAATAATACAGATGTTTAGAATGGAGCGCGATAAGCAGTATGACGAAATACTGGAGGAATGTTATGAATTCATAGATGAAATTAAATTAAATATCAAGAACAAGAAGACAACACAAGAAGAAGTCGAAGAAATGGATGAGGTTCTAGACGGCTTAAGAAGATGGCTTGATAGAATAAAATCAATAGACTGGATTGAAAGGCCTGCTGCAGCAATCAAAGTCGAAAAAGTACTTAAGAAGTGTCAGGACGCCATGGATAAATTTACTGAAATTTCCCATCCAAAGAAGAATACTGACCCTCGCTGATATGTCTTAGAGGCTAATTATATACCTGCATTATTCGTAGCTGCTTCACATCTCATTTTAAATTTGTTTTTGAATTTCATCATTCTTGGTTTCGTTCTCAGCTTCGATCTACAGCAAGGACAATTAACCAAATCCTCAGAAATAACGTAAATGAAAAGACCACATCTGCTACACCATTTCTGACCATTGTCATACCTTCCTGTGTATTTAGTGTTTACATTATTAGGAGTCCTTAATTTTAGGCAAATACCCTTACAAGACAATTTCTGCCATCGCCATTACAAAGTAGGATCTTTACTATTACAAATTGTTAGATATTGAATCAAAGCGTGATTAGCATGATTTAATATCTGCATTTGTTAACTACCACCTACATTTTTCTACTACCGTAAGATATAGACTGAAATGCATTCTTTATAAAGTTACTTAAATTTAGACAAGACATTGACTCAACTCATCCATTTTAGGAGATGAGCCAATAACTTTATAAATGTAACAGCTATTACACCTAAAATATGGTTGAATACGGACTTCAGTATCTGTCATCCTAAAAGTAAAATCCTTGTTGGTGCTGTTTGAAATATCGGTATTCATCGATGCTATGTCTCGGTAGCATTGACTTCAAAATGTAACAATGGTTACATTTATAACATGTACTGCTTACAGGACATTATACATATATGCACAAACAGTCCTTGGTTTTTGGAATACTCATTTCTTTTGGTGTGTATCTATGTTTGTCTACATATCAATTAGTATTAGCCGTAACTTTGACGGCTGTAATAAATCCTAATCAGGATTCTACACAGGCAACATATGAAGAGCTGCATACAGTATTAGTGAACTATCCTCAGGGTAGTGAAATAGCAAGCCTTCTTAAGAAAAATGTAGGCACAATACAAATAACATCGACATCACTGCCCACTGAAAATAACAAGATAAATCAAGCAGCGATGCAAAACCTTGTTACAAATATCAACCAGGCTTTATCAACTAGTCATAGTTTAACGCGTGCTACATGGGCAACTATAAAGTTTATTGGAGATATCCGGAGCTATTCAGCTACTCAATCTATCGTTGACCAAAGAACACTTGTTGATATAGGGCTAGAAAAGTATATGCTTCCAAATAATCAGGATACAGAACATAAATTTGTAGACTTTAACTGGCGAGATTTTACGGTTTACCGGCCACTAGTATTATCTTATACAGATAACAAGACAGGAACTAATAAGACTATGAATGTTAATTACATGTCAGGCCTGCTAAATTCTCTAATACCAGGTTTTATGGACGCCTTCAAAAGAGCAGGAGCAACTGCCCAAGCCATATCATTGTTAGAAAGACCAGTACTTGACTATAGTAAACTCTCTACATCCATGGATAGGTGGTATGTCCTATTTGATCCAGCGGCATCTCTAGTTGAAACTCAAGGTTATGGTTATAAAGGAGAGGAAAACGGTGCCAGAGTTGACACCATTTATTCACTTGGTGAAGGAAGTTTAAGAGAGGGCGTACATGAAGAAACTACGCAATCCTATTCATTTGGTGGGGGTGCAAACGCATATTCCCTAATTTTGACCGTACCTCCTCCCAATGCCAGAATAGATGTGCTCGGATATTCAAAGATGACTGTATCGCCTAATGGTGATAGTGTGGCTGTTATTTCCAAACAAAATGAAGGAGGAAGCTCATATGCAGGTAACTTTCCGTTGGTGGTATTAGCATCACTAGGTGGAGTCATGGGAGGAATTACAGGATTTGTATTAATCAAAGGAAGGAAATAGAAAAAATTATATCGGATTTAGCCTTCATATAATAACAGGTACCATTTTGGGAGCAATAGTCGGTGCTCTTATATTTCGATGGAGAAAAAAGGTCAGCCTATTTATGCGTTACAGAGGTATTCTGATAGGGGTTGGCGCAGGCATAATAATATGGTTTGTTTTCTTTGTGCCGACCACCATATTGTTAATTGACCCAACACTTCATCGTATTGCGTCAATACCGTTATCTTCTGAATCTCAGAAGCGAATTTCAAGTGACCTTGATCCTTTCATTAGAAATGTCGTGATTTCTGCGATAGGATTTCATTTAATATGGGGAGCAATAGTCGGATTTCTAAGCGTAAAACTTTATGAGATATATAATAAGGGCAATAGAGCAGTACGGACCACCTAAGCTAATGAAACGAATTAAAATAATAGTGATTAATTTAATATCCTATGTCGCAACAACATGACCTGATTGTTTGCAACACAATCATTTTGACCGTCAGATATATTTAAAAACTCGCTAGCCTGTTAAAATTGGAATTATGCTTATTTTATCGACATCACAGAAAGGGCATCTGGGAAATTTACGAGAAAGTACATTTGCTTTTGCGCTCTTTGATTGTTTTCAGATACTGAATCTTCTATCGTTTCGCTCGAATTTACAACACCATGAAGCCTCCATTAAACACAGACAGAAAACAGTACGTTCATCAGTAACATTGTCTTCTCAATCTATTCATTTGGTATATACACATCACGGATCCATGTTCAAGTGCTTGGTTATATTGTGGAAGACCAAATAGCTGGTAATCTCGGGTTGGTCAACAGCAAGACCTCGTTTTTGCTATTGTTATTATTTTTTACACTTAATATATTTAATTTACATAAGTATTGTTCATTCTAAGATTCAACTCATCTAGTCATCGGTGGTTATTATTCATAATATGGATGCAATAAAAAACTACTCTCTTAATAAACAAGGGTTATGGTAAATGACATTTATGCGAAAACGCTATTTTGCTTCTTTGGTATTGAAAGATCTTACACGATACAACTGTAAATATAATTTGTCAATTGTGTAGATACAAATCGAGAGCTACCTGACCCATAAGGTTCAGGGCGGTTATGAGGACAATAAAGAAAAAGTAAAATATACTGTATTATCTGCCGAAAAGCTTTGCTATGAGAAATATATATGTTAATTAGGCAGCGGAGTGAGTCTGATCCGCCGCCTTGCTATGGTGGTTGTTATCGTAGAGGAGGCGAGTCTCATTGACTAACTCTCCACAACGACCGTATGAAAGGGGATTATACTACTTCATCTAATAATATTTAACGAATTTCGTACATTAACCAAGTCATCTAATCCATATAATATATTATGCAAAATAGATAATCAGACTCACCAGATCAACTATGTATAGTTCTGCTACTCAGATGGCAGTTGCAATATGTATTAAGTGACATAAATTTCATCATAGTTATATTATGATCAATGTCACCCGGGTAGAGGCAAAGTATTCACATGTTAGAAGAAATCAGAACCAAACAACAATAAGATCTTTCATACATGCATAAAATGCAAGTATGAAGTCCTGCTAAATAAACCGCAATTTTGATGCTTTGTTTAACAACAATATAGACCATTTTATACTAATCGTTTATCTATCGGCTACTTATATTCACTTTAGGACACTATTGTCTGTATCCATAACAAATAAGACAAAATAAACTTTCTCGAAAATCAATAAAATGGCATTGTAGTCTCATGATATTATAAAATACTGCAGTTTCACTTGTAATTATTATACTCTAAAATTTAGAATTGTCAACTGGAAACTGATGAATTGTTCTAAATAATCAGCTATAGGTCTTATAATTAATATTAAAATTGAACAAAATTAAGAAATTAAAAAATTATAAGTACAAGTGACTTGTTACAACTTCATTGGCATGGAGTTTGTAGACACTAGTATAGTTGAGCAGATAGAGATAAAGATGATACGGCCATCCCAGTTTGCTATTAGAGAGAAATTTCAGAAAACAGCTCTTGAGGCTGAGAGTCTAGCTTGCAGCATTAGAGAGCATGGTCTTCTTCAGCCAATTTTGATACGCCCACTTGAACATGGGTTTGAGGTCGTTGCAGGACATAGAAGACTCCAAGCTTGCAGGACTCTTAGGTGGCGCTTTATACCATGTAAGATTCGAGAATTATCTGATAAACAGGCATACGAAATACAACTAACCGAAAATATACAACGCAAGTCTATGGATCCACTTGAAGAGGCAGAAGCATTCAGAAAGTATATTATGGAATTTGGTTATGGAGGCACGAGGGACCTAGCTAAGAAGATAGGCAAGAGCGAAGAATACGTTTCTCATCGACTACAGCTCTTGGAGTTACCGGATAACATTAAGGAACAAATCTGCCTGAATCAGCTTAACGTCAGTCAGGCCATAGAACTTGTATCCGTTCCAGCAGTCAGACGATCACAATTAATGGAACACGTTGTCAATAATAATCTCACAGTTAAGCAGATTCGAGAAGTAAAATCGATGATACTATCAAAAGAATACGATGACGGAGATAATGATCTTATATCGAGAAATAACAAAAGAGATGCATATAATCACAAACCCATAAACATCATCAAAAAGACGAATTTGTCTCTAAAGATAACTCTTGCTAGAATCGACATCTTAATAGATGAAGTTCATGCGACTGTTAAACCGGAAGAGAGAGCGTATTTACTTAGTTTTCTTATGCAAATTAGATTAAAAATACATTCAATGATTGATGAAACCATACGCTTTAAGAATGTAACTCAAAAACTAGCACATAGCTAGACTGCTCAATGCTACCTGCCTAAGAATGGAGGAACCCATTCGTCTAAAAATTTCTTGTATTCCTTATTTGTATGCATTATCGGATGGAAGGACATCTCTTTCATAGTCATAAAATCATAAACTTCATAGGACTGAATTATGTCCCCAAATAAATTCCTGTATATATCATTTTCTTCGTCAGCCATCTCTTCATTCAGGAATGCCTGAACGGTTATCCAGTCATACCCGCCCCGCGTACGTCCGGAAAAGACTACAAATGGTGCATCGGACAGGTACTTCTTTAAACCTTCTATTCTCTTTGGGAGATGTTGTGAAGTTCTGAATGTTACGAGGACAACACGCATTATTCTACGCCTTATTTTCTTGGCATCAACTGTTATCGAATAGCCTGTTATTACACCCTCTTCTTCAAGTTTGGTGATCCTAGATTCTATCTCTTCTTCTGATAACTTATAACCATATTGTCTCAGGAAATCCCAGATTTCCTTAACATCTTGCTTGGAATCTTTACTTAACGTAGATAATATTAATTCGTCTATTTCATCTAACATATACATTATCTAATAGATCAAACCAGTCTATAGGTATTTCAATTTGTCCCATGATCCTAAGTTAAATTGAATTCAAATGAATTCGCATATCTTAAAGCTTCAAAAATGCTTTTATAGTTTGAACTTGAACGTAACCTTCTTGTATTGATGGGATCAATCCTGTCGCAGGGAATAGGGTATTTTGTTCTACTAGGTGTAGGGCTGGCTATGGCAATGATTGTCACGTTGCTGGTCAGAGCTGAAACCAAATGGCTAGGTACTAAAAAAACTTTTGAATGGTTTTATACTGCAGGCAGGAACGTTAAGACGGGCCTTATTGCGTCATCTGTAGTGTCAGCCTGGACATGGGCAGCTACATTCCTGCAATCCTCTACAGTGGCATATCAATTTGGTATCAGCGGACCATTTTGGTATGCTGCAGGTGCAAGTATCCAAGTAGTTCTATTTGCAATTCTTGCGATTGAATTGAAACGCAAAATACCTACATCACACACGTTTCCAGAGATCATTTATGCTCGTTTTGGTAGACATGCGCATAAAGTATTCTTGTTTTTTGCGTTAATGACTAATACGATTGTTACAGCAATGTTAGTTCTTGGAGGGTCAGCGGTGGTAAGTGCACTAACTGGTGTGAACATCTATATCGCTGCCTTCCTAATACCAATTGGTGTAATAATTTACACTCTTTTTGGAGGTCTCAAAGCGACTTTTTTTGCAGATTATTTGAATACAGCATTCATATTTATTGTGATTTTAATTTTTGTAACGACGGTTTACTTTACTAGTCCACAGATAGGTGGGATTGCAGGAATGCATGCTAAACTTATGGCCGCAAGTACATTCAAAGCAGTGGAAGGAAATTCAGCTGGAGCATATCTTACTTTTGCATCTGCGGGAGCATTAATATTTGGAGTTATCAATATCGTGGGAAATTTCGGAACGGTATTTGTCGATCAGGCCTATTGGCAAAGAGCTATAGCGGCCAGACCTAGATCCGCAGTTAAGGGATTTCTTATAGGAGGACTTGCTTGGTTCGCTATCCCTTTTACACTAGCAACTACCCTCGGACTCGCAGCAGTTGCATTACATGTCCCGCTTACGGCACAACAAATTTCGATGGGGTTGGTAGCACCTACTGCGGCCTCGCAAGTGTTAGGAGACGTAGGGGCAATACTCATGCTAACCATGCTGTTCACCGCAGTTACTTCTGCAGGATCGGCCGAGCTTGTTGCTGTTTCTTCTCTGATTACATATGATGTCTACAGAACCTATGTGAAACCATCATCTTCAGGCCGCGAACTCATGCGAGTATCACGCTTAGCGATTATCGGATTTGGTTTTGGAATGGCGATACTTGGTTCAATTCTGCTCCAAATTGGTGCAAGCTTACAGTACGTATATTTAGCAATGGGAATATTGATCGGTTCTGCTGTAGCTCCTGTTACTCTTGCAATTGCATGGAAGAAAACAAACAAGATAGCCGCAACATCAGCAGCAATAGTTGGTCTTGTTTGTGGTATTAGCGTCTGGCTATCTTCATCCTATGTCCTTTATGGCTCAGTTACAATAAGTTCTACTGGTCAGATTATACCTCTGTTACTAGGAAACCTCACTGCTATAAGTGTCGGAGCAGCAGTATCGATTATTGGTAGTCGTCTAAAACCTGAAAACTTTAACTTTGGTATTATGAAGCAAAAAATCCTTGTAGTAGACGACAAAATACGTTCCATAATTGAACAAGATACGGACGAGATTTTTCTAAAGAAAGCAGCTCAATTTGCATACAGATATGGCATTGCTTTAACGTTTGTTCTGGTAGTAGGATGGCCACTTCCATTGTACCTTACACAATATTTATTTTCATCTCTTACATATCACGTATGGGTATGGATAGCGATCATATGGGCATGTGCTGCAGCGTCTATGATTGTAATACTTCCGCTTATTGATTCAAGAAAAAGTATCGTAGATGTAGTTACAAGGATTGGCAAGACTTGGGATCCCACATATAAAAAAGAATTTTCCATAGCTAGAAACAGAGATTCTGCCGAAATTGAACATAACTATTCTAGCAAGAATCGATCTATCGACTTTCAGGGGCCGATTAAAAAAATTCTTGTAGCAGTTGATGGCTCAATTCAGTCTCTACGTGGACTGAATCATGCAAGCTTCCTTTTCAATGAAAGCAATGATGTAAAGATCTATTTGCTAAATATTATCGAATGGTCTGATAAAGATGACGAGTCGGTAGATGATACACTTGCTGCCGAAATGGAGGAAAAAGGGAGACGTATGTTAAGTGCTATCACAATTAAGAAGTCTAGCAAAATTGAGCGGATCGTAAAACTCGGCGACCCGGGAAAAAAGATAGTGGAGATCGCAGAAAAACTAGATGCAGATATGATAGTGATGGGTAGCAAAGGCCTTGGAAATTCTCGTTCAGAGATGGGCCATGTATGTAGCAAGGTACTGGAATTCACATCAAAACCAGTACTATTTATGAAGTAGCCTTATCATCGTGTTTGCCGACGTCGGCAAATCTGTAGGTATCAGAATTTTAGTACAAAAACATACTTTGACTTGGCTATATAAAGTGCCAAATATTTCGAATTCATAAATATTCTCTAAAACATCACCATATTGTGAAACCCCCAAGATCAGTAATATTTTTGAGTGCTGCTCTTTTTGCGATTTTCATCACATGTATATCACAACAATATGTTAGTGCTCAGATTCAGAAAAGTACTTCTAGCACGTCAAGTGGATTCGAAATTGGAAAGGTACTCCCCGAGCAAGTAGGATGGTTTATAGTTGTTGGACTTGGGCTTATCTTTGCAGTAGTTATTTCTATAGAAATTAAATTGGAAGAGAAATTTTTAGGAGTAAGAGAAACCTCGGAGTGGTTTAATACTGCAGGCAGGGTAATTAAAACAGGACTAACTGCTGCAGCCATTGTTTCTGCTTGGACTTGGGCAGCGACACTTCTGCAATCGTCTACTGTTGCATTCCAATATGGAGTGAGTGGACCATTTTGGTATGCTGCCGGTGCTTCAATTCAGGTTTTGTTGTTCGGTATACTGGCTATTGAACTAAAAAGAAAAGCGCCAAATGCTCATACATTTTTAGAAATAATTCGTGCAAGATTTGGTGAGGGAACACATCGTGTTTTTCTTGTGTTTGCATTGATGACAAATATGATAGTCACAGCAATGTTACTTCTTGGGGGTGCGGCAGTTGTAAATGGTTTAACAGGAATGAATATATCGATTGCTGCGTTCCTGATACCCATAGGAGTAATGATATACACTCTTGTAGGAGGATTGAAAGCTACATTTGTCGCCGATTATTTACATACTATAATAATTTTCATAACAATCCTGACCTTCGTATCTATTGTTTATTTTATCAGTCCTGTAACCGGCGGAGTGCAAGGTATGTACGAGAAGCTTGCTGCTGCTGCTAGTATACACCCAGTTAACGGAAACGCAGCAGGAGCATATCTTACTATGGCCTCTATGGGCGGACTGATTTTTGGAATAATAAATATCGTAGGGAACTTTGGGACGGTATTCGTAGATCAAGCGTATTGGCAGAGAGCCATTGCTGCCCGGCCTCAATCCACGGTAAAGGGATTTCTGCTTGGGGGTATGTGTTGGTTTGCGATTCCCTTTACACTGGCTACTACTATGGGCCTTACTGCAGTGGCCTTACAGGTTCACTTGACACCAGAACAAGTTCAGCTAGGTCTGACCGTACCGGCTGCAGCTTCTACATTGATGGGAGAAGTGGGCGCAATAATGGTTCTGGTGATGTTATTTATGGCAGTAACTTCGGCTGGATCTGCCGAGCTTATAGCAGTATCCTCACTTATCACATATGACGTCTACAGAACGTATAAAAACCCAGACGCGACAGGCAAACAGCTCTTGAAAGTTTCTAGAGCAACTATAATCGGCTTTGGTATAGGAATGGGTGGGCTTGCAGTAGTACTCTTATCGATGGGCTTGAGTCTTGGTTTTGTATACCTTGCCATGGGAGTGCTAATTGGCTCTGCTGTAATTCCAATTGCCTTGACGATTACATGGAAGAAAACCGACAAAGTAGCAGCAGTAGCTGGAGCGATAGGGGGGTTGTTCGTTGCGCTTGCAGTATGGATTGGAACTGCAGTGACATTGCCCCAGTACGGAGGCCATCTTACTCTAGCTAGCTTAGGAGACAACTTCTCTATGCTATACGGCAACGTTGCAGGGATTTTAGTTGGTGGTGCTATCACAGGAATTGGAAGTATTATCAAAAACAAAGACTTCGAATGGAGCAAAATCAAAGAGAGAATCACTCTTGTGGAAGTATCTCGGGAAGATATCGAAGAAGCACAACAGAATGAAGAAACTCTTAAAAAAGCGTTTAAGCTAAGCCTCAAAGGAGGTGGCTTGATGACACTTGCATTAATCGTCTTCTGGCCCTTACCACTATACTTCGCTGGATATGTGTTTGATGTTCCATTCTATAGTCTCTGGGTGGCGATTGCAGTTGTCTGGGTATCAGGAGCAGCATTCTTCATAATAGGTTTGCCGATAATTCAAGCTAGACAGGGCATAAAGCAAGTGATATCAAGGAACAAAGTTGCAATGGAACAATCTGAGGAGATCTATAAATCAAAGAAATACACAGGTGATGAAGACATTTGACATCATGCGATGGTTGCGGAACCGTACTTGGATTTAAAAAGTACAAATTCCACCGGATGTGGAGAATTGATGGTAGATATTGTAGAGAATGCATGCTAGAGCTAGGAAAAGAATTCGACCAACATGGAAGAATAACCTTACCAAAGAAGCGATGTGACCTATGTAACGTCAATTATTACTTTTTAAAGTCGACTTGGAGTGGAAAGCAACAGAGGCATTATTGTCATATTTGTAATGAGGCCGTGCGAAATGGAGTAATTCCTGCTAAATCAACAGGTCCAAAATTAGGCAAAGTTCCCCAAGTAATGATGATATTTGCAAGTTTAGGTGTTCTAATGATGATCTTGGGTCTCGTCTATACAATACTAGTTGCCCCATATAGTCATGGAAATTTACTAGGCATATTATTTGGTTCAACAACTACAGCAATGGGATTTGTATTATTCAAGAAAACGGTGAAATCAAGGAGCATGATTCTTGGCAAAGCAGGGTTAAATCAGGATCCAAATGCTAGATAGACATCAGTAATGAAATTTCAAAAAATCCTCTTAGCTGTGGATGGATCGGATGGTTCGAAGAGAGCACCAGAATCCAAAAATATTAGATTTGTAAATGCAGCTTTATTAGAAATCAAACCTGAGCAAAATGCAATAGTAACAGCAAATGCTGGTGATATCAAATATGATTATCTTGTAATTGCTACTGGTCCTCATTTTGATTGGGATGAGGTACATGGCATGGGTCCTGACAAAAAAGAAGGAGGATATACTCAATCGATATGCTCTCTCCCACATGCAATTGAAGCAAAAAACATGGAAAGAACTAATAATAGACCTAGGATCTGTCGACAACATGCTAGCTGTTTTGGAGCAGAATATGAAATAGCTTTTAATATTGATCCATCGGAACGACAAGAACTCAATGATAACTATTTTATATTGAAGTAGGTGCGTTAGAGACACCATAATCTATGGAATTAAGGTTATTGTCGGCAACGACTTTTATAATATTTGTTGCTAGCATTATGCTACTTTTAGAATATCCTCGAAATGCTCAGGCATTCCCATGTATTGGTGATCATGTAAAGGAATATTGTATAGGGTATCATGACGGAGCAGTTCAAGCTGATAGAGATTACAAGACTGGGAACGATATAGATATAGACCAACACCCATGTTCACGCAATATTACCGAATACTGCCATGGTTATAATAGCGGATATAACGACGAAGCAGACTTCCTAGGATAGATTTGTTTTGGCATAATATAAGAAAATTCTATTTGTACTCTCAGATAAACAAAGATTTTCTTATCTTTTGTATAGAGAACTAATATTTCCTATAAGAAATTGTATAAAAAATTTAAGAGTCACATCCCTTCAACGTTAGAATGTTCATACAAGGTCAAAAATTTGCAAGATAACAGCACAGGAAGAAAGAAAATATCTCGTCTGCAATTTCTTAAATTGCTTGGAGCTGGAGCTATAGGGTATTTTACATATCGTGCTGGCCTAATCAGTAATTTACTTAGAAATGCTAATGCTGCAGAGGTAGGAGGATGGACCGGAATTACTACACCACCACCAATTAACCTTCCACCATCAACAGGATGGGCGTCAACTATAGCTGGACCAGCAGCAGGAATATTAGATGAAGATGGCATACTTATGGTGGCTAAGCCAAAACCAGGCGGATATTCTTACAGATTTAATCCGAGTGTATTCCCATCTAACGATATAAGACTTGATGTGACCGATACAGCAGGTTTTGAACTCAAGCAAGAAGGTGGTATTAAATTCATTAGATTTACTAGTCATAACCCGGGTACAGGAGAAGGAAGCAATACAGTACGTCTTCATGTGTTTACAGAAAACAGAGATGATGCAGATAAACAGAAATACACATGGATAGACGGCGCTCAAGAGATGGGTTGGTTGACTCATCCAGAAGATCTCAAAAATGGTGAATGGAATTTTATTTGCAGGCCCAATAACATCTTGGACCATACAAACGCAGTATCAGCAAAGCTAGGTGGTGGCGAACATACTGCGGGTTTTCCAAAGAATAACGAGGCCTCTTGTTGGGATGTGAATTGGTATTATAACCCTACTAAGACCGATCTGGTAACTTTTGAATATACTCATCCATACTATGAGTTTGGTAATCATGCCAACGTATACAATACCTACAAACCTTTAGGTGATAGGTGGTTTGGCTGCAAAGTAGTAAGTATGGTAAGACCAGATCAAAGTGCGCGTGATATTGTTACATATTTTAACGAAGACCCACTTGACTTGAGTACAGGTCTACCAAAGAATGATGGATGGAAAAAGTACTTTGAATTCACTCATACCGGCCAAGGAAAGCGATATCCTATGGCGCATACCTGGGGCGGAGCTAAAAGTACATGGCGTAATGACCAGTTAACTAGTATCGATGTTGCATATATGAATCATAGAGAGATAGTTTCATTGAGTAATGATATGCTGTGAGATTGGGGATAGGACTCATCCTAGGGTAGTTAAGTTTCATAGATCCAAGGGTTACATTTGCATCTTTTTGTTCCGGTGTTAATGATGAGGCGTTTACTTGACCTTTAGCAACACCAAAACTTCCAAATCCCATTAAGATTACCAAGCTTGGAACATAGCGCTTGTGCTAGCTGCTCTTCAATAGGTTTTCTTGTCATTTCCACATTTGGAGGATTTGGCGTAATTGCGACAGATTTTCTTACAAATTATCAAACTCCGTTGCGGATAGCATCTATATGCGTCCTTGGTTGGGCACTATATTCTGTACTTAACAGGATTACAAGGAGCTGCATTCTTGATAATGCGTTTGCGAATACAGAAAAAAGACGAATACCGTCATTATCTTCCTAAATTATCGTAACTCGTTACTATCGTATTATAAAAAAGCAAAAATGAAAAGAAAAGCATTAGTTGTCGTCCCCGCGGTTGTAATAATTGCTATAATACTTGCAGGCACTGCTTATGCTTATTTTAGATATTTTGGTCCGCAGAGCATAATGCAAAATAATCCTGACAAATATAACTGCAGACAGGGAAATGTACTTGATGGTGTAGATAGACAAGCCAGATTCACAGTTTTGTCAACGTGCCACGAAGTTATATGAATAGTGCATGATATGAAAGGCACTAAAGAAGACGATGGCGATTACCAATTTATTCTGGCTTTAGAACAGCAATACAGAAAACTACTTAATCAAGAAAATTCTAAACAAATGGATGCTTGTGATAGAAATAATTCCCAAAGACCAAAAGTCAAGCTTGTTACAAATTCCTAAAAATGGCGACAGAATACGAGCATATGGTGCATGGGTAACTGATAATCCACATGGATGGAATGAATTGCATCCGATATGGGAATTGAAAAAGATAGTGTAGTTTTTTACCCGGTACGCTTACATAGTGGTTTGCTATGTGTAAAAACAGCCTATGCCTAAATAATATATCTACTCTTCTATCAATAATAATAGTTAGTGAGCAACAAGACTTAACGTTAAAGCGATTAGAACAAAACAAGTTATCAGGAAATATTTAAAGTTCCTTTTGTATCCAAAGTATATTACAGATGCAATGACACGGATAAATGGCGTTATAATTAATAGAACAATACCAAGTGCCATTATTGTTATTGGATTTATACTACTAGATGAGCTGGCATTAGTAGAAGTAAAGTATGCTACCAAATTCCTTATATAAGAAAAAAAATCAGTTCTGCCAATCTGCCATTTGGGTGTAAAATGCGGTGAAGTCTTCCCTGTAGAAATATAGTATAGCAGTAATCCGTAGGATATGGTTAGTAGGCTGAATATGATGCCTGTAACTAGAATGTAGCTTATGACTAGTTCAAGACTTATTTCCTTTTTCTCGTCTTTCATTTTCCTTGTTTTTGTTCCTTTTTGGAGTAATCATTACCAATATTGGTATTGTTTTCCTCTTCATTCCACTTTATAACTACCATATTATCATTATCATTATCATCGTCATGGCTTAACAATCCCTTTGTAAAGCATCTGTACTATCAAAGCTCCTACTACAACTAAAAAGAATATCCTAATGCTTTTGTTACTAAATCTATTTAATAATCTTGAACCAGCAATTGATCCTGCCATTGTTCCTATTGCCATTGGAGCAGCAAGATCTATATACAATAAACCAGATGTAAAATAAATACTAACGCCAGCAAGTGCAGTCATTCCTATTATAAAATTGCTTGTTGCGGTAGAGACTTTAGATGGCATGCGAAGTACTAATTCATGGATGGATACTTTGAAAGCTCCTGCTCCAATTCCAAGCATACCCGCAGCTAATCCAGCGACAATCATCCCTGCACCACCAAGAAGTGGATTTGTAAGCTTGTATTCTATGTCTTTTTGCAGTTTTTGATCATGATAGGTACCTTGTAATTCTAGCCATTTTGATAATCGATCCTGTTTTACATTTACTGGTACTTCTTCTTTGATATATCTGCGCATACCAAGAAATGATGTTAAAAGAAAAGCTGCAAAGAAAAAATAAAGTAATCTTGGTTCTAATATGCTAGTTATTGATGCACCGATTATAGCTCCAATGATCGTAAACATTTCAAGGTACATAGCTACTTTGACATTGGCAATCTTCTCTTTAACATATGAGGCAGCAGATCCACTAGAAGTAGCAATTATTGTAACCATACTTGCTGCTATTGCATACTTTACTGGTACTCCGAGAACTACAAGCAATGGTATAGTTATACTTCCTCCACCTAGACCAGTTAATGACCCTATAAATCCTGCAGGGATGGATATTAGCAGTATTGTAAGTATGTCTACCAATAATTGTAGTTATTGTTACAGGATTGTATTTAAGAGATGTATATATAGAATATTTAGAAAGTATTACTACGATATTATTAACATGTACTGCAATAGCCATGTCCATTGTAATAACTAATATGGCATTAGCACAAAGCAGCAATACTGCATCTTCATCGTCATCTTCGTCTGTTCAAATACAAGCTGGAGGAGGAAATAACAGTATTCCATATACTGTATATAATCCTGCAACAGCACAAATAAAAACAGGTCAAACCGTGATGTGGTATAATCCATCAGTAGCACCAGAACCTCATACTGTTACATTTGCTTTGGATAACAGTACACGACCAGAACTAAGTGC
>DATFDI010000046.1:0-19110 GCA_035252175.1 Nitrososphaeraceae archaeon | reverse complement strand
TTGAGGTATCCCGAGACTAGCTTTAAGTTCTTCTTTATCTGTTAGTTTGGCAAAAGCATAACCCCCTGATCCCAACAATTTCTTTTCCTCTAAATCTTCGTTAGGATTCATAGGAGCATATGTATTTTAAAATATATAATTCTAGTTCTACCATCATAACCCTAAATAATTTTTGGGAGGTAAATTAAAGTATAGAATAGATTAAGTCTAATTGCTTAGAGCAATTCAGATAATAATACATAACAGATGATATATAGTACTATGGCTGATAATGAAAAATCAGAGCGAAAAGAAGAGCAATAGTTGTTTTGTTTGCTCCTGTACTTATAGGTTTAATTATTTTAGCTATTATTGGTGTAGGATATTAGATATATGGAAAGGTGAGTAATAGGACATAATATGCAAAGCTAGATCATGGAACTTCCCGTTCTTCGTCGAATGTTTTGCCGAAAGAGCTCTCTGTCATCATGTCCATGTCCATGTAGTCTGCCATCGTTCTCTTAGTTTCATTGCTTTTCCTCGGATATGTTGGGGGAAGAATTGGCTAGTAAATACCCATGTTCCTACCTACTAAATAATCTATAAAAGATACAAAGGCAATACCTCCATGCTTATTTTGAATGTGCTGTCCACGACATAATTTCTGTCGTCAAGTATACTGAGGGATCTTTAGCCCAGGCTATTAGTTCTTTAAGGGATATAGCTGCTGATCTATGATCCGTTGGAATACAGCGAAGGGATATGTTCCAGAAAGTTCTGTATATCCTATCTTATCATTTCCTACATACAAGGTAGGAGTTGCATCAATTTGGTTACTTTTTCCTTCTTCAATCTGTTTGTTTATTTTGTTTTCATATTTCATAGAATATAAGCACGAATTGAAAGTTTGTACATTAAGAGCAGCATTTGCTGCGAAGGAGGTTAGTATTTTTAGTGCTTCATTTGTATCGAGGTTTTCCCAATGCGATTGTTGAGAATATAATATATCATGATATCTCCAAAACTTGCCTTGTTCGTTTGCGCACTCAGCTGCTAATGCGGCTGCCATTGCGTTAGTATGGACATCTTGCATAGGGTATTCCATAAAAATAAATTTTACCTTTCC
The DNA here is from genome assembly GCA_035252175.1 of Nitrososphaeraceae archaeon. Lineage (GTDB taxonomy): Archaea > Thermoproteota > Nitrososphaeria > Nitrososphaerales > Nitrososphaeraceae > JAFAQB01. The sequence goes on along the minus strand of DATFDI010000046.1, from coordinate 18,005 downwards.
AGTATCAATATATGTTGTTTGTATTTGTGGTTCAGTATCAGTAGCAAAGCTCTGACAATATGGACATTGAAAATCTCCGAACTCTATAATTGATATTGGAGCATCTGGTTTTCCTTTACTAATTCCATCATCCACAGAAACTGATGACGCTTTTATTAATGTGCTAGAGTCATCTACCTTAGAAGTATCTGGTGTTAACATCCGTAATTGAAACGATGAAGATTGAGTAAAGAGAACCCAAATTGATATTACTACAGCTATTGCTGTAACGATGTAAATTCGATTTGCGCTAACTGGCAATAAGAGCATGTTTTTGATTTTCATTCTGCTATTAGATAAAAAAGAAGGCAGAATTGCTAACGAGTGGTATAATTTGGGAATTGCGGGTTCTGCATAATACGGAATTAGAGCCGGAAAATGTACGAACTACATCAGGTGATCTCTCACAAACAAGCTTGTTGTCAACTGATTTACATATGGAATATGCATATGCAGTGCTTGAAACAAAAAATACACCTCCCATAACGACAGATATTGACAGAACTATATATGTTAGAAACTTAAGTATTTTGTTGTTGTGGTTCATATACTTACAGAATATGGTAACTATTCTATGCATATATGAATTAGGATAATTTTTATAGTCACTTGATTAGACTATCTCATCTCCTACTTGCTCAAGTACAAAGCAAACACACTGCCCCGCAATTTCGGGGAAGCCAAAGATCCAAGTCTCGATTCATTGTAAACCTTGGTTTGATGCTTAATGTGGTAATGGAAGAACGTTACCGACATCAGCACCACTCTTTCCTCCTTGAGGATTACCGCTGTTTCCATTGTCTATGTTATCAACAGTGTCAGCTGCCCCGCCAGTTCCACTATTGCCAGTAGAAGAACATCCAATGCTATGTTGTATAGATAGTGCTTGTTGTCTTAGAATTGCTGCTTGCTGTGCTGTTAATTGTCCGTTAGTTTCCTTTGCATCCACTACATGTAAAAATGCACTTAACAAGTTACATGTAGCCATATCATTTTCACGATTCAACTGTTTTACGCTGCATTCAATAGAGCTTCTAAGCTTGTTGTAGTACCCTTGCTAAGATGCATGTTATCTATCGTGTCAATTAGTTTTTGTATTGCTTGCTTTGGTGTAAGATTAGTTGTAGAAATAACTGAGACAGTATTACCGGGGGACTCATTTGAGTTCTATTGTGAGAAAATAGATATCGTCACACCTAAGGCCAGAATCCAGAATCTCGTCACATATTAGCATAAATTTATTAGATCTTATTTTGGTTGAGCAAAATATTTAGCAGCAAAACGCCAGATAAAAAAGCTGAGTAAAGAAGAATGATAGAACAGTATCAAACAATATACTATATGATGGAAGGAGAAAGATAGCTGGATTAATTTCTTTATCATTGGGGTTCCATATCTATATTCGGTTCCCCGAACCAAATAATAACAATTCAATCGAATGTTACCCCAAATTTCTTAAATAGACAATTTCTATATTATCAATACATGTTTGGCAGGAAGGAACAACCTCAATCCTTTACCACTGATATTACAAATAAAGAAGATTTAGAGGAAATCAAGAAAATAGCTGAGATGCTCAATCCGAACGAAGAAGTATTCGTTGTCGCCAGACAATCTAGACTAAAGCCAGGTGGTTCTACATTTACTCCTAACATAGTTTTTGGCACTGATAGGAGAATCATACTCAAAGACCCTACCATGCTTGGACTGCGTGAAAACGTTGTAGACATCCCATATGATATGATAAGTAGTGTCAGGCTTGATAAGGGTGTTTTCTCATCTAATGTTATATTCAAAGCTCCCGGATTAATTAGGTCAGGTCAGAGAGGTGCCCTAGATAAAATGATGGATGGCTATGGAGATAAAAGCGGATTGGCAGATGAAGAAGGAATTATAGCTGCAATACCAAAAAATAAAGCAGAAGACTTAGTTGAGATAATAAGAAATGGCATAGATAGGGAAAGAGAAGTCTATCGTCATCCACAAGTGGAACAATCTTCACAATCACAACAACAATCATCGCTGTCAATAGCTGATGAACTAATGAAACTAGCTAATCTAAAAGAAAAAGGAATAATTTCAGACGAGGAATTTCAACAAATGAAACAAGATTTGATCAAGAAGAAGATATGATCATATTTGGTATTTATTTTATCTTCTTAGCTGTAGTTTGAACTCAAAGATATATACGAAATTGAATTCGCTGGCATAGAAATGCTGCCTAGAATTTCCCCTTTGGTGCAGTATGTCTGTAATCAAAAAAGATAATTCTTTTATAATTGTCCGTTTCCAATCTCAACTGCCATGAAATCAAGAGCTAAGCCAAATATCATTATATTTTTATTATTTTCGGCTATAGTCTTGATAACGTCATCTATTGTATTTCAATACGGATATTCACAAACAACCACATCAGCGCCTGCTGGCGGGATTTCAGTACTCAGCTCATCTTCATTTATAGATGAGACAGGAGCATATCATATTGTTGGCGAAGTAAAAAATAACTCTCCGACAGATCCGATGAATTATGTGAAGATAGTAGCTACATTATATGACAAAACCGGAAAGGTTGTTGGTACCGATTTTACATTTTCTGACATAGATGTATTAAACCCAACTTTTTGGTTGAGTTTCAATCTTTAAACTGCAGACAAACGAGGTAAATTTCGCTGCTCTTTTGTCTGCTAGCATGGGGTTTACTCACAATAACCTTATGAAAGCTATTCTTCAGATCTAATTTTAGTTCATTGAGTAATTCTCCCTCAAAAACTTTGAAAATTGCAGACCCATTTTTCTTTAGCACTTTTTGTGTAATAGTAAAAGCAATTCTTGTAAGTGATATCTGCCTAGCATGGTCAATATCCCAAATGCCACTTACATTCGGAGCAAGATCAGATACTGCTATATCTGCTTTTGAATTCAACAGCCTGAGTATCTTTTCAGTTACAGTATGATCTTCAATATCAGCACACAAAATTATTGCCCCACTGATAGGTTTTATAGCCTGAATGTCGATGCCAACAACTTTCCCACCTGGACCAACTTCATTTAGTATTACCTGCAACCAGCCTCCAGGAGCGCACCCAAAATCAATTACCTTATAGGATGGCCTAAGAATATGATAAGAATTATTCAGCTGTTCTAGCTTGTATGCAGACCTACTACGATATCCGTGGTCCCTTGCTAACTTACGATAATAGTCATTTTTTGCGTCAGAGAGCTTCATCAGATTATTCTTGTATTAAGATGTATATTATGATTATATTGATATATACATATATATGTATTATCGATGCATTATACATAGCAGAATAATAGACAACAATCTTTTTCCCGATTCCTTGTGGAAGTACAAAACAATTATTTATGAGTTCGCCAATATTAATATTATCGATGAGGTTAACTATTTGAAACCAAGTCATGCCGAGATAGAAGATTTGACAAATATGACTTTTAAAGCTATAATTAGCAATGGGAAAGGTGGTATACTCCAATCCAACTTGTGGAAGGAACTTGATATCACTAGTCGTGATGGTTCTCGTGTAGCTCTACGACTTGAGAAACAATCTCTAATTAGACGTGAAAAAATTCTTCAGGATGGACGATGGACGTACAAACTATTTGCTGCAAGGTTGCCTGTAGATATACAATGTATTGATCATGTACCTTGTTTAACTTGTCCAGTTGAACACATGTGTTCTATCGATTCAACATATAGTCCAAATAATTGCAACTTAATTGAAGACTGGACTTTAGTTTCATGTGACAATTCTAATAATAGAGTGACATCGGAACAATCACTAAAAGAACATGATGTACAACGAAATGAAATAAAAGAAAGGGAAATAATTATTAGGGAAATAAAGCCGACCAACAGACGCAGAGGGCAAAGAATAGTAAAGAGTAATAAGAAATGAGTGTAATCATACAATAATCTAAAAATATTATTTCCCGTTCTTATCCCTGAGTTTTTAAAATAGCGATATACATTCTATGAAATCATTTGAATTCTTCAGTTAAAAAGGGAATTGTCTTTCCATATACTTCTATTTTTTACTAAATATTCTGTCAAAGTATTCTGATTGTTCTTTACCAAGTCCACCTGCTTCACCTTCTTCGACATTAGCAAGATTCTTAGCTAACTTTTTTTTGTATTCAATTTGCATTTGGCGTGCTATCTGTATTCTCTGTGCTTGGGGTGATCCTGCACCGTGCATCGATTCAGTCAGGTATCCAACAGCGTTACGTCCTAGTGTCATGTTTTCAATCAATCTTAATATTCGTACCCTATTTTCGGTAGAAACACCTTTTCTACCTTTAAGATATTTTTCTAATAGTGGACCAGTTTCAGGGCTTCTAAAGTCCTTTTCAGATGGCATGGTAACCATTAACCCACCAGCAATATCTTGAGCTAATCTGCTAATTTCATACGGAAATCTTGTGACATTATGTTTACAAACATTTGCTAGCATATCATCATTTTGGTAATTACCAGAAGCAGTTCTATGTGCCTGATATGATGATGCAACTCCTGCAGCAAATATTGTCTCATTTAAATGGGTCATCTCTACTAGCTTATCCTTAATATGAGAAGCATTTGCTACTCCATTGTAGTCTGCAATGGCAGCAGCTGCTCCTATAAGAACATCTCCAAGACCTGTTTTACATACATAGCTTCTTCTATGATAACATGTGAATCTTTCAATCAGCATTGAGGCAAAATCATATTCCCCATCCATAAAAATAAGATTATTTGGTATGAACACATTATCAAAAATTATCATAGCCTCTTGTCCAGAGAATTTGGCATTTCCCGCATCCAAATCCCCTTGTTCCATACTTCTTGTATCACATGATTGTCTACCGTAAATGTAAGTAATGCCTTTTGCATCTGCTGGTACAGCACCAACTATGGCATAGTCTTTGTCTTCTTGCCTAAGCCTCATGGTAGGCATAACAATAATCCAATGGGAATTAATGCAGCCTGTCTGATGAGCTTTGGCACCTGTAATATACACACCATTTTCGTCTCTCTTTACTATATGAACGAACATATCTGGATCCTCTTGTTGGGATGGAGAAAGACTGCGATCACCCTTTACATCGGTCATTGCGCCACCAATTACCAAATTCTCTTTCTGAATCATCTTGATAAATTCAATCAAGCGTTTATGATAAATAGTGCCGTATTTTGTATCGATTTCAAATGTTGTAGAATATAATGAGTTTAGAGCATCCATGCCTACACAACGTTGAAAACAGGTAGCAGTAAGTTGGCCAAGCTTTCTCTGCATCTTATTTTGATTTACCAAGTCCATAGCATTATCTGCAATGTGCAGAAATCTATTTACCACTGTACCAGTTAGAGATGACTGCGCAGAAGCGATCTCAGGTTCTTCATTTGCTATATCATATGTTTCTGCTACAGCATTAATAGATGGACGGATCATTGGATGATCTACAGGTTCCTTTACCAAATCACCAAATAAATAGACAGTGAGGTTTCTGCCTCTAAGGCTTTGAATATATTCTGCACCGTTCTTTATAGGCATACTATATCTAGTACTATATGGCAATCTTATTTATGTATTGTTAAGTCATTAAATAAAAAAGACATGATACGGGTAGTTTAAATAGCGTACTACAACATATGATCCCAACGGCATCTTTTAAAGCAACGCAACCTTTTTTATAGTTTCAATATGGCTACAAGCATATAATATGACAAAGATTGATCTACATCAATTGATACGCAATTATCCAGATTTTCCAAAGCAAGGCATTCTGTTCAGAGATATTAATCCAGTTTTTCGCAGCAATGAAGCATTGAATTACATTTCAAATGAGTTTTACAGCAGATTTAACTCTGAGAAAATCGATTATATTGCTGGAATAGAAGCGAGAGGATTTGTAATAGCCACTGCCTTAATGTCAAAGTTCAATAAAGGAATGATTATGATTCGAAAGGCGAATAAGCTTCCTGGACAGACAGTCAAGAAATCATATGATATTGAATACGGTAGCGCAGTAATCGAACTTCAAGAAGATGTAATTAGACACGGTCAGAATATTTTGATTGCTGATGATTTAATCGCAACCGGTGGTACGGCTATTGCTGCTGCTCAATTGGTAGAAGAAGTAGGCGGCAAAGTTTTAGGTTTTGCAATCGTGATAGAATTGGCAAGGTTGGGTGGAGCGAAGAAGCTAAGAGAGATGGGTTATGATGTCCATTCTTTAGTGGTGTATGATCAACAATGACTACAAAATTTACTGCCGAAATTGGCATTATTGGAGGCACTGGAGTTTATGATGCTGGACTCTTTAGTGATAAAAGACAAGTAAAGGTATATACACCGTTTGGTGATCCTTCTGATCTCATCACGATTGGAGAATATGCAGGTAAGAAAGTTGCATTCATTCCTAGACATGGAAAAGGTCATCGTATTCCTCCACACAAAATTAACAGTCGTGCAAATATATGGGCTTTAAAGGAGATAGGTGTGAAGAGAATTATTGCTCCTACTGCAGTAGGAAGTATGAGATATGACTACAAACCTGGAGATATTGCAGTTCCGGATCAATTTGTTGATTTCACTAAACGAAGAGAATCCACGTTTTATGATGGGGGAGAGGTTTGTCACATATCTGTTGCTGATCCATTTTGTTCTGAGCTTCATGATATTGTATCACATCATGGAAGAAAACTAAACTATGATATTCATCCTAAAGCAACATATGTTTGTATAGAAGGACCAAGGTTTTCAACAAAGGCAGAATCTCACTTTTTTAAAGATGTTATGAAAGCAGATGTCATCGGGATGACTATTATACCAGAGTGTCCACTTGCTAGAGAAGCAGAACTCTGCTATGTGTCAATCGCGACAATCACAGACTATGATACATGGACAGCCTCTTCTGTGACTTCTAAAGAAGTTATAGAACTGTTGAATAAAAACATAGAGAAAATAAGAAAGCTAATTGCAGAACTAATACCGATGATTTCTCTTAAAAGACTGAAATGCAATTGCAGAAACGCATTGAGAGGTGCAATTCTATGAAGAATTATCTATTTTGGACTTTATTTCTTTTGGAGGATTATATCACCTTCGATCAATTTACGCTGGATAGTTACTTGTAATATTTCTGAATCCAGCCTCATTTTTTTAATTTTCTCCAATGTCCTTTTTGCAATTTTCAGATTAATGTTATGACCTCCAATTCTACCGAATGCAATTGCTGTAAAATTAAATTTTTGGTTGTTGATGATAAAGTGACCGGTTAATTTGCTGGCAATCTCGCTTCCCCTAGCATTTGTCACAACTATAGTTACAGCGGTGTTATAATCTTGAATATTGTCAGAGGTCATTTTGCATTTGTCTCCTTATTTACATCTATGTTGCGATTTACATTGTCTTCAACTAGAAAACTCCACCAATCATTATCTATAATTTTATAATCTTTAACGTCAACTTCATAAGTTTTATCGTCTGCATCAGTAAATCTAAATTTTCCTTGTTCAATTAATTTAATCAATTTCCATCTATTTTTGCCGGTTTTTTGTCTACTTATTGCTACAGCCCATTTCTTATCGTCATCAATTGTAGGCATACCGATATGATCGGATATATCCAAAATGCCTAGTCTCTTTTCTTCGCAAAATATATCTTTCGTAGTAATAACGCTACGCCAAACATCTATTGCACCAACTGTCTTTGTATTTTCATTTATATTAATTACACCAAAATACACGATCTTATCACTGGTTCTTGAATCTATGTTGGCAGTCATCTATTTTAGAATTTGAATCAAATGCCTTATTTTATCCTTGCATTATTATAAGGACCTTCTAATAACATACCAATATTATCAACTTTTATATTTTTCTTGAAAATAATGTGGTCTTCTTCGCATCTCCTTCTATATCGATTAGTTACTGCAAATCTTGGATGAAGAGATTCGTACTCTGATTTTGTTATATCAATAATCATTCCTCTATTAACAAGTGATTTTGCTACTCTGTCAGCGTCATCTATAGACCAATGCAACATTTTAGATATCATCTCTGTATTTACCTTGCCTTTATAGACTATTAAAACAAATAACTTTGCCTCGTGCTCTGATATTCTTAGCTCTGATTCTAAAACCTCTTCAATATTTTTCATATTAACTGTCATCTGTCATATAATATGCTTTTTTTGTATTAAGTTTAGCTTGGAGCAAATTATTATATCCCACGGATTACAACAATATGTTTGTTAATAAATACCAATTTCGAATACAACGTATTTTACTTGCTATGTTAAATGACAAAAATATTATTGAGCAAATTAAAAGATTTCCAATTAGAATATAATTTGGTTTTACATATCACTTACATAATATAAAATATGATGAACACAACATGGAACGCCCATATTCCATAGTCATATTTCAAAAATTAATGATTGCAAGATAGAATAAATTAATTAATAAGTAAATCGTTATCATAAACTGTAATGATATAGATATGCCTACAATATCCGATTCTGATGATTTTCAGAAATATATTTCTCGAACTAGTGGTTTGTCTAAACGTTCAACTCATAATAGAATTCTTGTGTTATGCATAGATAGAGACGATGATCTTGGTTCCAAGGGGGGAATAGAGACGCCTATTGTAGGAAGAGATCCTTGCATTAAGGCAGGAACCAGATTAGCAATAGAAGATCCAGAAGATGCAGACGCTAATACAATTTTTGGAGCGGTAAAGATGTACGAGGAGCTCGTAAGCAAAGGATATGAGTCCGAAGTTGCTCTTGTTTCTGGAAAGTTTAACCGTGGGATTGAGGCTGATGAAAAAATTGGATTTGAGATTCAGAATATCTTAACCTCGTACAAGGCAGATGGAGCAGTGGTTGTTTCAGATGGCGAGGACGATGAGGCTGTGATTCCTATTATTCAGGCAATGGTTCCGATTATATCCATACAACGTATTATTATCAAACATAGCCGAAGCGTGGAATATTCTTATGCCGTTCTAGGCAGATATATCAAAATGCTGGTTTACGACTCACGTTATTCAAAGTTCTTTCTAGGTGTTCCAGGGGCATTGTTGGTTGTAAGTGGCCTTGCCACAGTTTTTGGATTGACACGTGAAGCCGTAGCATTAGCATTGAGCATCTTAGGGGGTGCCTTCATTATACGTGCATTTGATATAGACAAAGCATTGGCGTCCCTAGGCAGACCAACTCCAACGGCATTTATTCGAATATTCTCGACTTTTGCTGGTGTACTTATTATCTTAGCATCTATAGCAAATGGACTATCAAGCATTCCAAGTGAAGCAATAGTGCCAAATATGGGGATAATTAATATAATAAAGGACAGAATAATTGTAGGAAGTTTTGTTCACGGTACTATTACTCTGTTATGGATCGGTATTGCCACTATCCTTGTGGGCACGTTATTAAGCAACTGGTTTAAAGGCAGTGTAAGAGCCATGTCAGATATCCTACGTCTGGTAGTATTAGCGTTGCTTTATTTTCCTATTTTACAATTTACTTCTGTATTAACTGAAGGCACTAGTCCATTTACTTTAATATCATCGTTACTCATAGGTTTGGCAGTTACATTGATGGCTGCGACTTTCTTGTTCCAATATTTTAGAAGCAGAAAAGGAGGAGAGGTGCTAAAACACTAGAAGGTCATTAGTTTCAATTTAATATGTTCTTATACCAATAATAATAACAATAAAATCATTGTTTAGCTTGCAAAACTATGTATATAAATGGGAATACGAGGATTTGGTAGTACAGCGTTTGCAGAAACTATTCTTAAACATAGTGGACTTTACAGCATTTATGAACGTAGATTAGAATCACAGATTCTAAATGATCCGGTTCCCAACCATATTGCGATAATCTTAGATGGCAATAGAAGATGGGCAAAGTATCATTTTGCAGCTATAAATAGTGGTCATTTCTTTGGCGCCGATAAGGCGGAAGAGCTTTTGAATTGGATTCACGATCTAGGGATCAGAATTACTACTTTATACGTTTTATCTACAGAGAACTTGGATAGAAAAGACGAGGAATTGGATAATATATATAAGCTATTACACATGAAGCTCGAAAAGCTTTACAGAGATTCAAGAATACATAAACGGCAAATGAAGATTAAGGCAATAGGCAATGTCGTGCTTCTTCCCAGGTCACTTCAGGAAGTTTTGGCTAAACTTGAAGAAGTGACAGCACATTATAATTCAATGTTTCTTAATATAGCAATTGCATATGGAGGACAAAAAGAAGTTGTTGATGCAGTAAAAAAAATAGTGTCAATGGTTAAATCTGGAAAAATTAATGAAAGCAGTATTGATGAAAAATTAATTGAATCATGCTTATATACATCTCATTTACCGCAAGCGGAACCTGATCTAATATTAAGAACATCTGGAGAAAAACGTCTCAGCGGTTTCCTTATATGGCAAAGTGCATACAGTGAATTAGTATTTATGGATGTATTTTGGCCCGAATTCCGCAAAATTGATTTAATGCGTGCGATCAGGACGTACCAATGTAGGAAGAGAAGATTTGGAAAGTAATGATGGCAACACAGTATAATTGCTGAACGACTTTATATAGGATCAATAGAATGAATATGAATGTCACAGCACGGGGATTATGATCAAGACTCAAATAAATGGTATTGTGAGTACTGGATGTCTTTACAAGAGTGGAATCAAGTTCATTACTATTCACCTTCAAACACACTAGTAGAAGAAAAAGAAGACGATGATAATAATTGAGAAATATAAAATGGAGGCAAAATATATCATAATAAAGTTACTCAAATGGACTCATTTATATGACCACATGATATAAACATGATAAACGAGAGGTCTTCAGGAGCAATCCTATTTTCAATTAATAATGAATCCAGTAAACCAGTATTTTTATTATTGCATTATGCATCAAGTCATTGGGATTTCCCGAAAGGCAACATAGAAGCCGGAGAGGATGAAGTACAAGCTGCATCTCGTGAAATATTCGAAGAAACGGGGATTCGAGACGCCCGTTTTCTGAGAGGCTTTAGGAAAAAGTTACGATATCACTATAGACGGGGGACCAAATTAATTCGAAAAGAAGTTATTTTCCATATAGCTAAAACTGATACAATAGAGATCATATTATCAAATGAACATATTGGATATGCATGGAAGGATTATAATCAGGCACTGAATCAATTAACTTACAGGAATGCAAAAAACCTCCTGACAGAAGTCAAAATATTTTTGGAAACTAATAAATACTAAACACATGAAATCTCTTGTTGTATCTGTTTGACGACATTTACAGGATCGGTAGACCTGATTATTGCACTACCAACAATGAAATAATCTGTACCATTTTTTGCTGCCTGTAGTATATTTCCTCCTTGAGGACCAAATCCAGGCGAATAGATAGGAACTTGTTTTTGGTCAGATATTTCTTTTAGAATATTTGTTTGAGTAGCGCCAATTACAATGCCGTCTACTTGACATTCATAGGCATGTTCAAGGAATAATTTATACATCCTAGTATTGCGATTCATAATATGTATGTTGAAGCCATCTTCTGCTCCTGGATGACTCATGTAAATTAATGCGATAACACCAGCGGAATTTTTATGAGCCTGGTTTACTGCGGCTTGTAATGCTCCTTTGCCTACGAATGGATTAACGATCACCGCATCAAAACCCATTTTTAAAAGATAGTCTATAGCAACCTCATTAGTCCTAGGGATATCGTTCAACTTAATATCTGCAATAGACTGCAGTCGATAGGAATGGATCAGCTCATTTATTTCTGACATTTGAGAAATAGACAAGGGCAAGATTAGGTGGAAATTGATCTTGATTGCACAGATATATTTTTCAAGCAGAACTATTACACTCTTAACAGATTCCATGAGATCTGTTCTGAACAAGGGATCAAGTGCTAGAACGATTTTGCTTCCTTTATCATGTGAGCAAACGTCAATCCTTTCTCTAAATGAAGGCAATTTATTCATGGAGTTCTACTAGAGGATGATTATTAAAAAGCTTAATCAATTTTAGATAGATATGTCCATGCTCATCTATTTTAGTGCAGAAAGATGGCTGATCTATTTGACTAGAGAATTTCAAAAATGGATCTTTAGGTTCATTTTCAAGCACAATATAATAAAAATAAGAAAGTGTTTCAGATTCTCCCAGAGACATAGCTGCCCCCATTAGAAATTTTGCGTTATTGTTAATATTTGCTTTAAATATAAAAAGCGGTAGTGGAGGTTCATCATAAATTGTCTTATAGGCACTAATTTTCGCTAGACTAGACAGATCCTTTAATTCCACTTTTATGAACCCAGATTTCCTGTCAACCCTAGCAGTTTTTGTAAAATGTGCAGGAAATTTGTTAACCTTAATAATGGGCGAATAGACAAAAGTTGGATTGGCTACTGAATGAACTACTATAATTTCTTCCATACCTCCAGTAATTCGATAGGCAAGATATTGACCCTCTGCCTGATACAGACTTTTTACAAAGTAAATAATTGGTCTACCATCGATAAATTCAGTTTGAACTGCAAAGACATGTTCTTTATCTAAAGTTAGTGAAAAAGTTGGTAGTGGAGCACGTTCCAGAGCGCAAACTAACCTACCGAAATCTTTCATACTATATACTTCAATATAATGTGGAGATTTGTGTCTCAATTTGTCATTATTCTTAATGTGTGTGCTATTAAACTGATCTGATATGTATAACCTATTTTTGTCAGGTAATAATTTGTAACTTTATCTTGTATACCACCTACCGATCTTTTCTTTTAGACCTAAGTTCAGAATTTGAATCAAATAACAGGGCGTATAGAAGACATCTGAAGAGAGTTGTATGCTGATGGTGGTACCGATGCAATGGAGAATATGTTTCATTCAATTAAATTTAGAATGAAAGATGAAATTGGCAAAGATGCTAAGCCATATCGCTCGTGGTGGAACAATATATCCCAAGAACGGAGATATTAATGACTTCAACATTATCTGGTGTGTATGAAGCCTATGATAGTCAAATATACAAGAGTTAGATCAGCTAAATACAAATTGACAGTATATTAGGAATGTGGATATAGAGAATGCAAATCCAAAATGATTTTTAGTAGTAACCTAGAGTGAAAGGATAATTACAATCACAGATTGGCTAGAAATTACGATCACTTTTAACGCTAAATGCAATGAATGTGGTAAAGATGTATTACCTGGAAAGGCCTTCTGGTCTAGGTCGGCAAAAACTGCTAGACATTTATCTTGTAGCAGAAAAATCGGTAATCAAATAAAAAATTCTAGTCCAATAGAGCAAAATATCATGGAAACTGCTTTTGAGCTTATAAAACGAAATTCAGAAGTAACTGAATTGAAATGCTTTGTATGTGGAATAAAAACAGGTTGTAATGAATGCGAGTATTTAACTGATCGTGAACAAAGGATAGTTTCCAAATATTGTATATGTACGAAATGTATTAGGCGAGAAGAATCTTTCCATAAGTACATACAATCTTTTACAACTAACAATGAAGTATTTGAAATAGGAAATTTCCCGATTATTTATTAAGATAGAGTAGTTCTTCTTTGCTACTACTGTTGTCACTATTTACACTTCTCTTTCTTTTATTATGTGACTTTGTTACTTCTTCAAGTATTCCTATTAATTTTACTTCTGCTAAGTTGTACTTGGAGGACAATATTTTTTGTTACATCGATGCCATTTACTGTCCCAGAAAATGATGCCTTTGAAGTAGTGCACTTGGCTTTGGAATATGAAATTCTTCATGGACAAAAATCTTGACTTTTCAATCTATTTAGGTCCCAATCAAATGGCATAGCAACCTTCATTTGCATGTCTTTATTGTTAAAGTCATTTGGCTTATCATAATAAGAAATTATCTTAATTGGCATTTGTTTTCCATTAAGGACTATATTCTGATTTTGAGTGATTCTTATACTCAACCAACCATCAAAGGTAGGTTGTTGATTATCTGGAATAAGTGTTCTATCAAATCTATTGTTGATATCTGTACTTTGAAGTGATATAATTCACCCTGCAAAAATATTGGGTCTGAAGCAATTACAGCATTCTCTGATGTACCTGTATATACATTCAATATAGGATCTTGATCTCCATTAAATGTTATTTGACTTGTATAAATTGGCTTCATTTCTAGATGTAAATCTCCACTATGATCATGAAATGTATTGGCTAGCAATTTCTTACCTCATTTATCCATAGTTATAAAATATGTTACATATTTGATACCTTAGTTTGTATTTGAATCAGATGATTTAAATTGAATAACTGGCGTTTGACCTTGTTGGACTGTTTCAGTTGTCACTGAGGAGGCCACATTTTTATAAGCAAATCTGCCTTTCTATTTCCAAAAGAAGCTGAAAGTGTTTCCTGAGTTAAACCATCCCCAAAAGCTGGTTTTATCGAAAATAGCGTTAACGATGATGACAATAATATAGATACTGATAAAAGAGATGCTATCAATATGAAACTGCATACTAAACCCTTCAAAGTCAAAGATGATTTTCTTTCATTTTCATATTTAATCCAATGTATGATATGGAATAGGCGTATACACCTATAGATTGTTACTTAGCAGTTGCTGTTGGTGGTGCATTGTACACCCTAAAATTGTCTTTGATGTATTTCTTTAATCTCTCTGCATCGATGTTGCTAATCAATATTTCACCGTTGAATACATTTTTCTTTTTGCCTTTTGATGCCCTTGCATTGATAACATATTCATTTTCTGAGTTTGGCGCTATCTCAATTCTTAGATCTGGCCCTTTAGCCAGCATTCCTTTTACACCTTGTGCAACTATTACCTCACTTTCACTGTCATTCGTACCTTCAACCCTTCTAGGTCTATCAAATTCTAAATTATATCTATTAACTGCATCTTCTATCATCACCTTCAATTTGTCTGCTTTAGGTTCACTTTCAATTTTGAAAATATAGTTCTGAAGACTCTCAATTTCAATAAACTGGGGTATGAGCGTAGAAGTATTTTGAACGGAAGATTCTTGCAACTTTTTTCTCATTTTCTCTTCAATTGGCGATGTACTTGCATTGCTATCCCAAACCACTCCTTCTCTTGCTACAGTGATTCTGAATCTTCCTTCACTGCTTATGATTTTAAGATTTGAATCTACTACCTTTTGCAATTCATCTGTTGTCATAGCTTTAGTAGGACCTCTAAACCATTGATTTGATGCTTCTTCAAAATCTGAGAGACCTCTGTAGTGAACTATATAGCATTCTTTTGCATTCCATCTTCTAATCAGTTCAAATGCTTCACTTACAGAGATCATACCAGTTTGAGGATGGGGATTATAACTTTGAGTACCCAGGATAGCAAGATCGGGGTTCCAAAGTAAGTTCTCATCCACATGAGGTAACGACAAAAAATCCCATCCTACTATTATTTTTCGATTTGCTAATTTTACAATAAATATAACAGATCCAGTCGGTGAATTTTCACCATGATATGATGTAATAGGTATTACAGAAAAAGGCCCTACTTGGGTGTCTTCGCCTGGCTGCAATATTGTAAATGATATTTGGTTATTTTTTATCAGAGATGAGATTTGTGGGTACCTAGCCAGTATCTGGTCACGACAGTCAGAAGTACAGTATACGTTCAAATGTTTTGAAGCACCAATTGCTTTGTCTGCTAGCAAAGGCAGCTCCGCAACATGATCCTCATGCGAATGGGTTATTAGTACCGCATCTGGAATAATAATCGACGAAGACAAAGACGACTGCAAGTTATTTAATCCAAGGTCAGAAATTCCTTTTTGAATACTTTGTACTATCCCGTGACCAACATCAACTAACGTATGAAAAATTTGACCTGTTTCTTCATTTGGAGCTGCAAATAATGAGCAAGAAGTGTTTGTATTTATTCCATATTGCTTTATCTCGGCTGCTCTTTCAGATTTTTCTGTACTTCCTAGTGATTCTATGTCAGGTAGTGTTCCGTTGATTCTAATCAAGAGTTGATTTGAGGATAGTCGTTTATTATTATCGACAGGAATAGATGATTTCTGTAAGTTAAGCATCTCTGATCATACGTATCGGAGTTAGATAAACTTAATGGTTAGATGTATTTAATAGTATTTAAATCTATATGATTTTGATGCAAATTTAAACGTTAAAGCAACACCTAAATTGCCTCACCTAGATCTTAAGTTAGATACAAGCGCTCTGATGTTGAGCAACTCATTCTGGATAACACAACATCTTAACAAGATGCTAATACTCATAACTAAAACATATACGATTAGTTCTATCTGTTCGATTCAATATATTTAATAACTCGTAGATGATACTTATTGCAGAAACAAATAGGAAACCGTCAAAATATGAAAGCAGTTTATATTGTAAATGACACAAAAATAGCGAAAATACTTGTCGATCCAATGCGAAGAGCAATCTTAGATTTACTTAGACAGAAACCAATGACGCAAGCAGGCTTAGCCAATGAACTTGGATTGACAGGTGCCTCTCTTAACCACCATATGAAAATACTAAGATCCAATAGACTGGTAACTATATTCAAAAGAGAAATCGAAAGGCATAGAATAATGCAGATATTTCTTACGTCCGTAGCGTATTTGTTTGTCTATGATTTGGATTCCCTTCCGAAAAATATCGCCAGGTACTTTTATCCTATAAGTCTTGAAAGAGCTAGGGCAGTTGTGTCTTTGCTTCTGATGTATAATGAACAGCTACTACCATCAGATTACGAAATCGAGCATACTACAGAGGCAATTAATAAAGTATCTGAAAAGTTGTCCCGGCATCTTATAATAGCTGCTAAGTCCTATGAAAGTAAGGCTATCAATCACGGTGATGAGCAGAACGTATATGAAATATATGCGAAGGCAATAGCGAACTTATTGAAAGAGGATAAAAAGCAGCTTTCTTATATCCGGAGAAAAAATAAGCGCTAGTCATGGTTTTAATCCAACGTTTCCAAGTTCAGGAAATTACAATATTGATGTAACTGTGTATGGAATACTTTTCAATCCTATTAAACCTGAATCTGCTGATTTTACAGTAAAGGTAACGTAATTACACAGATAATTTGATAAGTAGATAGTATAGACCTAATCAGCCGGATATAGCGATGTGTCATCCACGAAAACATGCGAGGAGGTGGAGCCAAAACTAATATAACAGCTATCAGATCCAAATAGGGCAGAAAGAGCATCAAGCGGCATAGAACCATGTCCAATATGAACTCAATTATGACAAATGTGATGAAAAACGATCAACCTAATAATTCAAAAATCACCCAAAATAATATGGTTCTGCTATCAGTAATAAAATAGTAAATATGTCAGATACCTTTAACCCCCAATTGTGAAGTGAGGGTCCATTATCTGGAGCTACTTCAATCTCTCATATGCTATATCTTCCCATTGTTTCATCGCCACTATACTGTGTAGATATCACCTATTATCCAAAGGACTTCCAGTTTAGCTTGTGAAGTAGGCAACAAAGCTATCGCCATTTAATCTCCATTTTGAATCATATTTATTGTAGATTGGTAAATTGTATACTTAGGGTTTTGCTTCATACACTATGTTAAATGGTGTCTGAGTAGCACGTTTAAAATGCTTAAACCCACCAGCTTTAACTACTTTAGATATACCTGGTTCTCCTGCTTGCGCACCTAACGCAGGCCCATTTTGACTGAGTGATGCTGGTACACATACCATAGTGGAAGCAGCATAAAACAGGCGGCCAACAGGGTTTAAGTTGTCTTCAATCTTATCATTTGCAAATGGTTCTACTATCATAACTATACCATCAGGTTTTTTGAGTGTTGATAACGCATGAGCTGCAGCCCCTTGTGGGTCTTCCATATCATGTAAGCAATCAAAGAATGCTATTAGGTCATAC
>DATFDI010000045.1:0-3114 GCA_035252175.1 Nitrososphaeraceae archaeon | reverse complement strand
GTCTTGTTCAATTCATTGGTTTTTTTCAATTCAGATATTATCTGTTCCTTTTCCTGTGGCAATACTTGTGCTATGACTTTATCAATTCCAAGTTTAGATGCAACTGCTTTTGCAGTTCTTTCATTATCCCCTGTAAGCATTGCTACCTGTATTCCAGTTGATTTGAGCAAATCAACTGCTTGCTTAGCACTATCTTTTATAATGTCTGCTAGTGCAATTATACCTGCAATTTTATTATCCACTGCAACGATAGTAGCAGTCTTTCCTTGAGTTTCAAGCTGCTTTAGAGTCGCGTCTACAGTTTCATTAACTAAGATAGCATTATCTTCCATCAATTTTCTATTTCCGATGAGAATAGTATGATCTCCATATCCTGCTCTTAGGCCATGGCCAGACACTGCTTCAAACGAATCTGGATTTGATACCATAATACTCTTTTCCTTGGCATAATTAACTACAGCCTGACCCAATGGATGTTCTGAACCAGATTCTGCAATACCAGCTAAACGAAGTATTTCGTGTTCGCCCATTCCAGACAAATCGATTATATCGGTTACAGATGGTTTGCCTCTTGTCAAAGTCCCTGTTTTATCAAATACTATTGTCTTTACCTTCTTAGCTATTTCCAAATATTCCCCACCTTTAAACAGGATACCATTTTCAGCTCCTTTTCCGGCTCCCATCATCAGAGCTGCTGGTGTTGCGATTCCAAGGGCGCAAGGACATGCAATTATCATCACAGATACAAATGCTAAAAGTGAAAATGTAAATCCTATATTACCAATGAAGTACCAGCCAAGCCCTACTCCTATTGCAATTGCTAAAACTGCTGGCACAAAATATTTTGCCACTTGATCTACTAGCCTTTGCATTTGCGCCTTTCCGGTTCTTGCTTCTTCAACTAACGTGATAATTTGAGAAAGAACTGTGTCTTGACCTATTTTAGTAGCCTTAACTTTTAACAACCCACTCTTGTTAATTGTAGCACCAATTACTTCGTCTCCACTTTTCTTGTCCATAGGGATACTTTCACCGGTTACAGCTGATTCGTCAATAGAGGATGACCCATCTATTATAGTTCCATCAGTCGGTATCCTTTCTCCTGGTCTTATAATCATGATATTCCCTTTTTGTATTTGTTCTATTGGAATGTCATGTTCTTGTATATCTCCACTTTCTGTTTGTTTAAGAATTTTGGCCATTTTCGGTTGAAGATCTAATAGTTTTCTTACAGCATCAGAAGCTTTTTCCTTAGTTCTTGTCTCAAGCAGTCTTCCAATGAGTATTAATGTGATAATAATGGCCGCAGTTTCAAAGTATACTGAAGTAAATGGGAAATAGTCTGGGATTACTGTGACCGTTGCGCTATACAGATAAGCAGCGCTTGTTCCTACTGCAATAAGTGTGTCCATATTAGACGCCTTTGCTTTAATTCCGTCCCATAATCCCCTGTAAAACCTCCATCCTATCCAGAATTGTAAGGGGGTAGCTAGCGCCAACATTAGGTAATTACTATAATGCATCATACTCGTAGGAAACGAAGTACCAAATTGTGCAGGTAACATATGAGGTAGGCTAAAAATTACTATAGGTATTGTAAGAGCTATGCTTATCGCAACATGTATCTTTAGCTTTTGTAACTCTTTTTCAGGTTGTGTAAATTCATCTAAACATTGCTTACTACAAAAGTAATATTCTCTCCCATTTTTGCTGTACCTGATAGATTCTGGTTTTTCTTCTACAAACATTCCACAAACAGGATCTTTTGCCATCTTCTCTTTCCTTCCTTCCTTTTTTCTTACCTCTTATACAAATACACATGTATAACTATAGATCTTTACAGTTGTAAAATATATAATAATGCATATTGCAAAATAATTGGTATTAGAGGACTATAGTATGCCACTTCAACTAGATGACTATGATGTGTCTATCATTAGATCATTACTTAAAGATGGTCGAAAGTCATTCCGTGAAATTTCACGGGAGACTGGGATTACAACTCCTACAGTTAAATCAAGATTTACCAGACTCGTTAATGTAGGATTCATAAAATCAGTATCTCCAATTTTTGATTTGAGCACAGTAGAGGAAAATAAGGATATTTTAAAACCAGGCTATGACAAACAACAAGAGAAGCAACAGCAAGAGAATGAAAACATTAAGGATTCTACAGTAATAGAAAATAGAGATCGTGTAACTAATAACGTACAGCTAAGTCAGCAGCAAGATATTACTAGGCTTAAGATAAAAAAGGGTCTGAGAATAAAGATGGATTGTGAATTTTGTAAAGGCCCTATTTATGATAATCCACATGTTTACAGGTTTGCTAATTATGAACGATTTTTCTGTTGCAGAGGATGCATGTCAGGATACAAGCAAAAATATGCTGGAAGAATAGAATCTATAAAAAGAAAATTTAGTGGAAAAGAGGATTAATTAATAGTACCTCTATTTTTACTAATAACCGTATTTGCTTGGATTCTGATCAAACTGACTTTTGCATTGTGCTGAACACAAATAGACTTTGCGTCCATTTACTTCGGATATATGCTGAGCTTTCTTTTCGTCGACCATCATATTACATACAGGATCTTTTGCCATCTGTATTATGTAATCGCAAACAGAAATATAACATGTGAAGTTTACAAATGTAAAAAAATTATGGAGTTTACTGTTTCATGCCTGGAGATTTTCCTGTTGTCGTGATAGCTTACCCTACGAGTTTCCTAAAATTTATTTGAACCTTATTAGCGATTAGAATTAAATGAAATTACTGGCTTGTATGGGAGCAAGAATGGCGACAATCATGATTATTGGAATACTGGTGCTGATATCTACTATTGCCACTCTATTCTTGATGTTGGGGTCAGTTGCTGCTTTTCCATATTCTACATCTTCCATTATTGCGTATCCACAGACAGGGCCAATATCTGTCAGTTCCAGCAATAGTAGAGAACAACAACTAATACCACAGCAACAGCCGCAATCAAAAGTGATCGAAGCCTCAGGCCACTTTGCAAACAACCAGATTGAAAATGATTCTGTTAGTTGGATACAAGGCGGTCTGTGGCATTTAGCAGTCTATAATTCTTCTTCGTCCTCATCCATTTC
>DATFDI010000044.1:0-27826 GCA_035252175.1 Nitrososphaeraceae archaeon | reverse complement strand
TGTTTGATGCAATGATCCGTCTACAAAATTATCCACTTCTACTGATGCAGCAATTGAACCTAGCATTATGACCATGATGTAGATCTTCTTTAGTCTTTGAATTTCTACTTCCTTTGGTATAAGTGCTGGCATTTGTGCCATAATTCTCTAATAAATATAATTATTTATCATATATAAAGTTAATATCAAAAATTAGGCTGACATACGTCATGAATTCATATTTGATCGGATAAGAATATGAATAATGATGGGTGTGAGGAACATTTATTGTAAATATTATGTGTATCAATCTGATTAGCAATTACGATGACCATTACTGATGCTCATATGTTGTACCCGTATTATAACAGCAAAATATATATCAATCTTCCATGTGCTATGGATAGATACAATATATGAATAGCAAGACGTTCTTTGTGACGGCTCTTGCGGCAGTCACGGTGCTTTCTACGGCATTTGCTTTTCTACCAATCGCAGAGGGACATGGTGTTCAGGCTCAACTTCAAAGTAGGTTCGTGAAAATCGCAGATGAATCATTTTCTGCTCAAACACTTCATACGGGTGACACAATAACAGTCAAAGGTACGCTCCAATCCTTAGTCAACAGACCTTTAAGAGCATGGTTATCACTATTCAGTGATTCGACCAACGCGGGTGTTAGGTGGGAGTTTATAGCAAGAGACCCACCGGGAAATATATTCGATATTCCACCTCAAGGAACAATACCGTATTCCATCACAGCAAAGGCATTGGAACCTGGAATTTACCATCTGCACACTCAGCTTAATATAGAGCATATAGGTCCTGGTCTAGGTCCTGGTCAAACTGTCCAAGTCACTGGTGAACCTATATTTAAGCCTGTTCCATATGGAAATATAGTTTACCAGTGCATCCTTATTGGGGCAGGTCTGGGTATAACATTCGCTACAAGACCGTGGCAAGTAATTTAGAAGAGCTCTAATCTTTCTCAATTTTTTTGTCGTTTTAATTTGCTACATATTCTACTAACAGAATTTTTTCATGGTAATGAACGATCATACACTTAAAGAATTAAGTTTAACGTAAGTATTTTACCTTTCCTGCTTAGATTACAATATTTGATGCGTGTGATGATTTTTGTATTTCGATGAAATATCCTATGTCGATTTGTATTGCTTTGTATCATTCCACTGCAAAATCTGATTTACCATTTAATTGGCATTTTCTGCGCCGCTGTATTAAATTAGATCGAGCTGCGGGCGAAAACGAAGAGGAAGACAAAGAAAAGAAGTTTGGAAGGCACTAGATTTTTCTGCTAGAGTCAATTTATCTACCAGTGGTGTTTTTCATCTGGAATAAGGCCTATCTGCTCGCGTTCAAAGTATTTTTCTAATTCCTGTGTCCATTTTTCCTTTGCAGAACCGCCACCGAGACCCTTTCTTCTCAGCCAGAACGCAATGACGCTTAACAAGAAGACCGCGAAGAGCATAGTGCCGAATATGTAGACCATTACGTCATAGAATAGCGGGTCATAAGCTGGTCCAATCTGCGTAACTAGATCTTTGAATGAAGTAACAGCCACTGCCATAAGGCTTACGATAGCGCTCATTACATATAGAGCAAATAGAATTCTATGATATATACATTTTGGTTCATATTGCTTCAATATTATGAAATTTTCCAATTAGAAAAAGCCAGTAAATACTCTTCGTACAACAGACGTAGCACTTAGAGCTACAATATTTACAGGATAAATATTTCTATTAAAAATAAAAATGAAAGAGTTAAGTAGTCGCTTGTGCCTTTGCGCCGCTTCTGCTCTTTATAAAGAAGGCTGCTGCAACTCCACCGAATATTGCTACCAAGACGGCGATAAAAATTGTAGTTTCGTTAATATTAGTTCCCAACATTGGCGTACCAGAACCATACGCTCCAGAACTTCGTGCATTGGTAATTTTCGCTTTGGCTAATTTCAATTGTTCTTCAATGCCGCCCGGTGTACCTCCGCCTGTATATTGTGCCTTTACCATCTGAATCACAGGTAGTGCAAATGCTGAAGCTAGTAGAATAACTAACGCTGTTGTAGCCATTAGAATTGGCTTATCCATATAGATAAATTGTTGAATCCAATTATTTAATCTTTATGTCAAATGAATCGTAATATGCTTGAAATGGTTTCATGACCGTATTACTTTTATGATCATTCAAAAGTGGACACAAAAAGAATTTTATTCATTTGTTAGCCATACATAAAATTATGTCATCTCTATTACCTTCCAAAGGCTCTGATCATTGCCAAACAACTGTTATTATCTGTATTGTTGTTTTGCCGAATCAGTTTTGTAATGAAATTTCCTTTATATCCATCATATACCTTTGAAGGACATCTGGAACTTCTACGGTACCGTTCGCAGTTTGATAGTTCTCGACAATTGTAACCATAGTTCTCTCAGTTGCGACAAGTGTGCTATTTAATGTATGTACAAAGCGGGTTTCTTCATTTGTTTTGTCTCTAAATCTGATCCTTAGCCTGCGGGATTGATAATCAGTACAGTTTGAACACGATCCTATTTCTCTATACGCGTTCTGCCCAGGCATCCAAGCTTCGACGTCATATGTTTTTTCTGAAATCTTACCTAACTCCGCTGAACACAGCAACACGACTCTATATGGAATTCCAAGCTTTTCATAAAATTCCTCTGTTGTTGTCAACATATTATCGTGCTCTTCACCTGAGTATTCTGGTCGTGAATACACAAATTGTTCGACTTTTTCAAACTGGTGCACTCTAAAAATCCCTTTCATATCTTTTCCGTGCGCACCAGCTTCCTTTCTAAAACAAGGACTTACACCGGCGTACCTAATTGGTAGCTTGTTACCATCTAAAATTTCATCCATGTGCATGGAAGCGATCGCGTGCTCAGAAGTTCCTATTAAATACAGATCATCCCTTTCAATCTTGTAAATCACATCTTCAAAATCTTCAAGTATTACAGCTCCTTCCATGGCGCCTCTTCTAATCATATAAGGAGGCTGGGCAAGCGTATACCCTTTTTCGGATAGAAATTTCAATGCAAAGTGTATTAATGCTTGGTTCATCATTACCAACTGATTTTTCAGAAAATAAAACCTTGAACCGGATATCTTTGCTGCCCTCTCAAGATCAATTAAACCAAGCCTAGTCAAAATATCGACATGATCTCTAGGTTTGAATCTTAGATTCTTGTTTATCTCTTTTTTTTTGATAACTAAGTTATCAGTTTCATCATTACCGATTGGGACAGATTTGTCAACCATATTAGGGAGCATCATCATCAGATCTTTGAACTTTGATTCAACTGTTTTTTTTTCTTCCTCAAGGCTTAGAATTTCACTTGCAATGATCTTCATTTCTTGTAGTTCTTCGGTAGTATCATCATCATTTTTTTTTTTGAAGGCTATGCGATCTGAGATAAGGTTTTTCGTATGTTTGATTCGCTGCATTTCAGCAATTAGCTCACGTCGCCTCTTATCAAAAGCAATTAATTCATTAATTGGAAAATTTAATTTCCGCTTTTCTAGCATGTCTTTTATAATTTGCGGATTTTCTTTCAGAAGTCTTAAATCAAGCATCTGCGATCACCTTTTTTGCAATTGAAATATGATCCAATACCTCATCTATAGTATTGAGTATAGTTTCAATTCCAACATTACAGAAAAATTCAAGAAATAGTATATTATCCTTATAGAATATTTGCATAGATAATCCTTTTGGAAAGTTAATATTATCTGGTATTAATGCTTTCATGATTGCATCCATTTCGGCATTTTTTGAAAATTTTATCTCTATCGTTGACATTACATTGATCTTCATTCAATAATCAGCCATCAACTACAGCATTTCGAATACCCTGCATAAAGGATTCCAATCTTGTATATGGGATCGTACAACCAGCAGCTGCAACATGGCCGCCACCAAATCCCCCCACGGACTGTGCGCAATGTCGCATTATTAAGCCTAGATTTGATTCTGACTTGCATCCTAAGCATTTTCTAGAAGAAAATTTGTAAGTATTGTCTCTAGCCGATGTTCTTATAAACAGCAACCTACCACTGAATGTAGGAGATCCACTTAGCAGTGAAGAAACTGCACCTAGCATATCTTCGGGCAAGAGTCCATCCGCGTTGACAAAAAGCGTTTTTCCATCATCTACTAGCCGCCACTTTTCGGCAAAGATGCTAGAAATATACTTTCTCAAGGTTATTCGATAATTGCCAATTATCTTTTCCCCCTCAATCAACATTGCATTTCTGTCACCCATGCAAATTCCAATCCCGACACTAGGTTTTCTAATACGTCCACAAGCATTCAGGAGGCTTGAAAACTCTCTAGCGTCACGAAGCTGGCTTCGTTCATCTTCATTGATAAGTGTGTATGTGTACCCTGTAAGATTATCTATAATGTCTGTCTCTAAATTTTGTGAAGCAACCACAAATTTAGCTATTGCATCTATAATGGTATTTTTCTCCTGTTGTGAGATTTCGGAAGTCACGCGCCATCTTCCGTCAGCCTTCATTTTTATTCCAGAATTTTTAATTATGGAATAACACCTCTCAATATTCCAGGTGAGTCCGTCGATATAAGGAAATAAAGTGTGGGCAAGAGCTTCATGGAGCGGCCTGGTCTCACGTCCGGTAAACATAAGATCAAGATTTACACTGATTAATCCGGATGTCTGGGCAGTTTTGAGAATTTCTGAATTTAGGCCGATGAGCGATTTCTTGGATCCTTGATCCTGTCTATCCCCTACAGCAGAAATAATTGCATTTGTGGAAAGGTCTTTATTTTTACTGTCAATTCCATTTGCAATCATATATGCAAGCCCTCCAGAACTAATCTCGGTGTCACCGTCTATACCGTATTTCCATGAGTTTAGGATCTGGTTATTATACTCTGCTGTCATTTCTTCTTGTGGCATTTGATGATGATCGATTACGATCCAATTGTTATTGAGAGAATCAAATAACTCCCTTGCCATGGTCGTTCCAAGATCAGTAATTATATAGAAATCGCGTCCCTCGGACTTCATTTGTTCAATAACGTTCAAATTGATATCGGAAATAGCTCTGGCAGTCCATCTCGCACCTAGCCTTGCTAAACAGGTAGAAATAATACTGCCAGAAGTTATACCATCCGCATCCAAATGACTTATGATGGAGATTTCTTCATCCTTATCAACTACCGCGGAGATCTTTTCACAAAAAAATTTTATCTCTTGATGAAGCTCGTTGACACCCATCGTGGAATCTTACTCTAGCTGAGCAATAACTGCGCCATATTTCCAACTTTTATGAAGTTTTCCAATGCGTTTATAATACTTTGAAATTCTGTGTATCTTTGCTTCAATTAGCTCGAGCGACCGAATATTTCTGTGATCGCTGTTATGGAGTCTAAGATGTTTCTGAAGTCCTAGTGCCTTCTGAACTAATTGATTAAGATCTTCCGGCATATCTCTTTTAATATTGTTCTCGTCTAAAATGTCCGTGATACTCTTGCCTAGTACTGGCTTCGAGAGCGGTATTGCATATTCATCGCGTAAATGAGTCCCAATGTCACTTGGAGCTAAGCCATCCTTTGATAACTGGACAATTATTGAAGATATTTCGCCTTGGTTGTGGGTCAACCACGACGGCGTGCTTTTAGTAGCAGGGCGAAGAGACTGTGATTTGCCACGGGTATGAGCATGGATTCGTGCCATATTTGTAAGAGAACTAGCGATATCTTAAACGTTACTTGGCCAATACGAAGTGCTTCTTGTATGATTGTTTACCTACCAAAGGGCTGAGTAATAAATTTACATGTACAGACTATATTATCATGTTGATATTGAATGATACCTTTAGTTCTAAGATAACATTGTAATTTAATGTATGTCAGCAGCTGCTGAAAAAATTGGCGAATATATTAAAGTTTTGAAGTAGCAGATAATGAGTGAAACTATATTTCGTGCTAACGCCAATAGAAGAATTGCTATTCTGAAACATGACTTCAAGATAGCCATTTCCTATTGCGAAGCTTTTTTATCTTTATTTTTAATGTTAATATCTAAGGGGAAACAAATAACAGTAGTTGAAGGATTACGATCATGTCGTTGTATGGCTAGATTACTTTAATAAGCATTTATCAAAGCGCAAAGGACGTAGAATAAAGCGTGATGGTGCGGTCTTTGATCCAACAGTTGCAGAGTTAGTTGATGCTGCTAAACTAGCAGGCTATGATCCAACAACTGAAAATACTAATGATAAAGCTAGACATCCTAGGAGATCATTTGTCAAATCAGCATACATAATGCTTCCAAAATCGGAAGGTAAAAGTAAATCAGTGATCATTAGTAATATTGCAGAAAAGATGTTACAAAAAAGAAACAAACACAAATTTGGTCAGAGGTAACGATCAAGAAAATGATCATTATTTTATTCAAATCGTGAAAATTGTTTCCTCTGATTAAATGTCGCAATATTGTTATCAATAAACTAAATTATTCTTGACAGAACAGAATGATAATAAGTAGATCTACTGGTGATTACAGAATTGGAAGAAATAGGAGAGATCATTCATTTAGCGAAGAGTGGAAGACTCGTTGTAAGACTTACCTGTATCGGGAATGAACCAAAGAGTGGTGAATTAATTATTGATACGAATGGAAAACGTATTGGCAAAGTAATTGAAGTAATCGGACCGGTTACTGCTCCTTATGCATCGGTAGTACCACTAATCGACAAAATAAACAAAATAATTGGCATCAGGGTCTTTAGAGGTGGAATGCAACGTACTCGACAAACTTCCAGATATCTGCGTCATGCACAAGGTAAACGTTTCGGGCATGAGCATTACAGGAGAGACTCTTAAATGAAATCTACAGAATATTATACACAGTGCCCTGAATGTAAATCGCATGTTATCCATGACTATAGCAAAGGTGAATACATTTGTGAAAAGTGTGGATGTGTAGTGATGGATCAGGTTGATGATTATGGTCCGGAGTCACATTCCACTGACTTTGAGGAAAAGACAAGAAATACTCGTGCCAGCGGCTTTACAAGTCTATCGCTACATGATTATGGCTTGAGAACTGAAATTGCTCTTGGCTCAAAAGATTATAGTGGCAAAACAATCGATTATGAGATGATGGAGCAAATGAATAATATGCGCAAATGGCATTCACGAATAAGAGTTGCGTCCCCTAAAGAAAGAAGACTCTCTAATGTCTTGTCTAAAATTAATGAAATTTCTTCTGCAATGTCACTTCCAAAGACATTGATAGAAACAGCAGCTATGCTCTATCGAAATTTTGAGAATAAAAGTGAAGCAAAGGGAAAATCTGTTATTTGCATGGCGGCAGCAACAATATACTTAGCGTGTAAAAGATGCTCAATAGTACGATCTCTAGAGGAAATTGTTATAGCTGCAGGTATAGGCGAACCGGACAAGTCTAGCTTAAAACTTGCCTCAAAGTATTATAGAATGATGGTTATGGAAATGGGTGTATTTACAGAACATATGACATCATCATCTTCATCTGCCCATGTAATATCGCAATTGGAGTCATCACCATCGCCTTCTATGATCGAAAGCAAGGCAATTTCGGCCACGCTTGCAATCGATCAATATATTGCTAAACTTGCAAACATGGCAAAAATTGATATGAAGGTTGAGAGGTTGGCGATTGATCTCGCGCATAAGACCCACGATCATATGCTTGCAGATGGTAAGGCACCAAACGGGCTTGCTGCGGCGTATATATACTTGGCTGCTGTTTTGCTTGGAGTTAATCTTTTGCAAATAGATGTATCAAGTTTAGCAGGTGTCACAGAGGTCACTATTAGAAATAGATGTAAGGATATACTGACGAGTTTTAAACTGGTAATAAATGTTAAACCATTAATGGAATGTGCATGAAATTAAGATCTTTGAATGTAGTCAGAATACGACATGAGATCATACGCTTGTCAATTCAGTTTTGACTTAAATCGCCCACATGAAATTGCCGTCTGTGTATATCAATTCTTCATTCGCTTCGTTTTATAGACGTCACTTTTTATAAAGTGGTATCGTTTTAAACTTTTTTATACAATGATGTAGTCTATTCTAGAATCTCCTTTTGAATACACCTCATGTTAGAAATAAATCGGTTAACAGGTTTACCAGTTTTTGAATCCCCTTTAGTATGTGCATGCCTATAGGCGAAACTAATTCTGATGATATATCGTTATACCACAAATGAAGCAAATGACTTATAAATATATTTATGCAATGTACGTATATGGGAGGCGTAAAGAAAAAACCTGTCGGCTCAACAGAAAAGTCTAGTGTTAGCAATCAATCTGGCGACGTCAAAAGCGTAAAAAGAGAAGATTCTAAGAAGTCAGTTTCAAAACCAATGCAGAAACAGAAACTATCCGTTTTCGTGGAAGAATCACATGGATTAAAAATAGTTGAAGGCATGAAGGCAGTTATGGCACAAACCTTTGCAAGAACGGCAGGTGTCAAAATTTCTGTTGCTAATGCTTTTCTCAAATCGCTTGAGGCAAAGGGCGTTATAAAAAATGTCGGTGGCTATAGTGGTCATAAAGTATATAAATTGGAAAGATCGTGAATTGAGCATAAAATTACATAAGATGCAATATCAAAGTTTGAAGGACCTGTGATTTTGGTTTCCATGGAATTAAAATCTCCTCTAAATGGTACCAGCTATATGCTGGACACGTGCCTCAATTACATGCTATAATATTAAAGAAGATTCAAGCGAATCATTATTTTTACAGCTGGGCATTGTTGGCCAATGAAGCTCATTTGGACAAGCTTTGAATATGCACGACGTTTTAATGCCCTACCAATATTGAAATATATGATATATTGCTTGCGTACCCGAATCTATCTTTTTAGAACCATTATGTCACCTGTACCGGTAGATTCCATCAATTCTATATTTGATTTAACTATTCCTATGGGATTCATATGCATGAATGATGAATCCTTGATAAAAATACATATTGAACTATTGGATGTCATGTAAGCGATGTCCCCCCGCTTAAATTGCGTTTTCTGTTTCTCAGCTCCTATAGTTAGCCCTGTCTCAATATAAACCAATTTATCTGCATATTTGTGCACCCTATCTTGTAACGGAAGATTTTTTAGAATCGCTCCGACGGTTAATGGAGATAAGTGACGTATTATTTCGCATTGAGCTGAACCTCTATTTGATATTTCCAAACTTAGGGAAAATCTTGAAACCGAATATGAATTACTCATAGCAGTATTACTATACTGAATCCGTCATTTATATGAAAACGTTTAACTCCTAAGTGGGCAATTCGCAACGTTTAATTATATATCTAATATCTTTTGCAGTATTCTTGGTAGTAAAGCATTCTTCTAACAGAAAACATATTTCAAAAGGGTCCTCTCATATTAAAGAAAAGACTGCTAAGAAGGTGGAATCTAAGGCGAAACGACAGAGCTCCATCAAACATGCGAAGAACGCTTTAGAGACCGAACAAATTTCCAATGGTGTAGAAGTAAGAACGGACCAACCTGTCAGGAAATCAAATCGTCCAGAAGATGAGGTAGTTACGTATGATGAAGCCGAATTTGAATTGAAAGAAATCACTTCTGAAAACAGAGTCTTAATAGGACCACCTAGACTTACAAGATTTGAAAGAGCTCGAATTAGTGGCGCAAGGTCATTGCAATTATCTTTAGGAGCTCCATCATTAATTAGAGTTCCAAATGATATAAGGGACTCTATCACATTAGCCGTAGCAGAATTAGATCTTAAAGCGTTGCCAATCTCGATTAGACGTATATTGCCAAATGGTCTCTACCAAGACATTTCGATAGATATATTAAAATAGCAATGCTTCATTTATTCGCATTTTTCTTCACAAGCTATTAGTTTCCTTCTAGAAACCACGGCTAATATATGTACTCGGTACTATATTGGGCTCTGTTTACTCAAGGTAAATCTATAGCTAGACATCGCTACGATACTTTCTATTCTTGTTATTATTGTATTAACAATTATAAAAAACATCTGACTGCAATTTTATGAGATGGTTTGCTAAGACTGTAGTTTGGGATACATTATCACATATTTGCTGTATATGTGTGTATCCACATGAATAAATGTCGTATATGGTACTCTACCTTGAATATCCTACCGATTTCTTAGGAAGAGGTAGCGCATCATTATGCAAATACAGATAGTAAACAAGCTAGATATACATGTATATTGGTTATTTACTGGTACTGTGCTGTAAATGCAGTTAGCGAAAAAAATTACAATAACCTCTAATCTCATAAAAAAAGTTGTTACGCCGCGTATGAAATCGTCAAAAAAAGGCGATAATGGTATAGTTCTTATTGTTGGAGGAAGCAGGATATACCATGGGGCACCAATACTTGCTTCGATGGCGGCTCTAAGGTCAGGTACCGACCTTGTGTATACTGCAGTACCAAGATCAATTGTTTTAGCCGTAAGGTGTTTTTCTCCAAATCTTATCGCCTTACCTATGCCCGATGATAAACTGACAGTAGGATCGGCTAACAAGCTAATAAAAACAATCCCAAAGAATGCTCATAGTGCGGCAGTAGGAATGGGTATGAGTATAGCAAAGTCAGAAGCGTTACTTTCACTGATAAGACAACTGAAAAATAATGGTACAAAATTATTGCTGGATGCTTCAGCTCTTATACCGGATGTCTTAAAAGAAATCTCCGGAACTAATACTATTATTACACCTCATATAGGAGAGTACAAACGAATTTTTTCAGGAGACAACATTAGTGAAGTGACAACAGAAAAGGAACGTATTTCAAATGTTCACAGACTTGCAAGAAAATATGGCATCACTATACTTCTGAAAGGGTCTGTAGATATTATCTCTGATGGAGACGATGTGGCTATAAATGAAATACATAATTGCGCAATGACTGTAGGTGGAACTGGAGATGTGTTGTCTGGTTTGACAGCGGGCTTTCTAACTAAGTTGAAGCCTTTTGATGCTTCTATACTGGGTGTATATTTCAATGGTGTCGCTGCGAACCTTGTGTATAATAGACTTGGTCTACATATGGTAGCTAGTGATTTAATAGAGTATCTGCCGAAAGCAATGAGACAATTTGATCTAATCGCACAATAGACTCAGAACTTAATATGAATTATTTCAGTACTTCGCTGCTTGAAATTCTGCACTATCCTTGATTCATTATCTATATATTTATTTAAAATATAAAGTTAACAAAACTGTTGATGGCAAGACATGTCTGCATTCAATTTTTGATTGAATAATAATTGTGTTGCGATTTTGTCATCTTTAAACAACGTGAATAATGCATTCTCAATGCAATATCAATAATATATCATATTGTGTACGTCATTATCCAAATTCTTTATGCCTGATGTTTCTATTGCTTTAATTAATAGTAAGTATTGTTTTTGCAGAACAAAAAACCAAAGAGGGATTTCCATTTTTACCTGATCTTGGATAAAATTCTACTAGGCAGATGAAGGATAGCCACTTTAACCAACATTCAGAACAAATAAGTTCTGAATTCTAAATCCTTCTGACGTATAATATTAAAATTATAAAGTATGATCTTGCATCATTGTAGTTATAATTCACATCATTGTTCAACAAAAGTAATTTTGATCTATGTAATGTTTTTAGTTAGGAAACTTCATACATTCTTATCTGGTAATTGGTTAGGAGACGTATACTCAATTGGATTAATGCTGACGTTTAGTGCAAATTATTTTGTTTGTTACGCAATATAGATTTACACCATAGTAATTCAAACCTTGTTCCAATTCTGATTTATACGGTAAAATATTATGAGTTTAGCTCCACAGGAACTAGAAAATACTGCCAGTAAATATGCTGCGGAGGCAATTAGATTAGATTCTCAAGGGTCGAGAGGCATGGCTGTCCAATCATATCAACATGCTATTGAGGCGCTTGTTAAATTGGTTCAGATTTATCCCGAATATAAGTTAAACAAGGTCTACATGGAGAGAGCGAGCGCATATCAAAATAGAATCAAGGCATTACAGATGTCATATAATATTAATGAAGTAGGATCGGTTGTTAACGAAGCTCCTAAAAATCACCAAATAATAGGTGGCAATAATAAAGCACCGGAACGATTTGGAAATTCAAGACAAGAGGTTGATGATCGAGCAAAAGATGATATCGAAGAACTCGTAATGAAAGAAAAACCAGATGTTTCTTGGGATGAGGTTATAGGTCTTGAAGATGCAAAACGAGCTATAAGGGAATCCATAGTATATCCAACGAAAAGGTCAGATTTGTTCCCACTTGGATGGCCAAGAGGAATATTGCTCTATGGTCCTCCAGGATGTGGTAAGACTTTACTAGCAGCAGCAGCAGCAGCAGAAATTGATGGTTATTTCATAAATGTTGATGCTGCTTCAATGATGAGCAAATGGCTAGGCGAAGCAGAAAAGAACGTTTCAAGATTGTTTGCCATGGCGCGCAAACTCAATATTAATGAGAGTGTTCCGATATTACTTTTTATAGATGAGATAGATTCATTGTTGGGTACTAGAAACAGTGAAGTTGGAGGAGAGGTAAGAGTAAAGAATCAGTTTTTGACTGAGATGGATGGAATTAACGTAAAATCAAAGGATTCGCAGCTCTATGTTATAGGCGCGACAAATAAGCCTTGGAGTTTAGAATCTGGTTTTCTTCGGAGATTCCAAAAAAGGATTTATGTTATGCTTCCAGATCAAGCCTCAAGAACAAATTTGTTTCATCAATATACTGGACCTCTTAAAAAGGATAGAGTATTGAAGCCTGAAGAATTAGCAAAGCTTGCAGAAGGGTATAGTGCAAGCGACATCAAGGACATATGCCAGTCAGCTCAACTCCGGGTTGTTAATGAGCTATTCGAGAGTGGAAAGGCACATGAGGCAGAGTCTATCCCAAGAGCTATCACTATAACCGACTTCAAGGAAATTTTCAAGATAAGAAAACCAAGTGTAAGTACAGATATGATAAAAGGCTATATAAAATGGAGCGATCAATTTAAAGCTCTTTAAGTCTATTCTATAGCAAACTTCCTAGATATGTAACCGAGTGCATTGGGAGTAAAAGTGGGAGGCAATATAACATTATTCTAGACTAGATTTACTTCTGCTGTACATGTTGGAATTTTCACACTATAATCATAATAATCGCTATAACCATTTTACCGATCATGAATTGTTTTTTAGCATAAAATATTGATAGACGACGTATGTAATAACATATATCTAAGGGTGAGTATATGTTGCAACAACGTCTTGTCATTTTGTCTGTTTAGTGATATATTGCGCTAGTTATATGATATAACAATTCAAGAATAATTATGGACTCAATCCATATGTAAATAGTCGTCATCTGTGCGAAAAGTTATTCCTGTATCTCTCTATCGCCTCCGAAATTCGCTTCTTTGCTATATCTTTATTTTCCCATCCTTTTACCTTTACATATTTTCCTTTTTCAAGTTCTTTATAGTGTTCGAAAAAATGCGTGATTTCATTACGGACATGCTCAGGAATACTATCAATATTCGTGATCTTTGAATAGCTTGGATCCAATTTTGGGATTGGAACAGCAATTACTTTTGAATCCTGGCCCTCCTCATCTTCAGTTAGTAATACTCCTACTGGATTGGCGCATATTACTGACATAGGAATTACTGCATCATCCCCAAGTACTAATACATCTATAGGGTCTCCATCGTCTTCTCTACTTTGTGGAATAAAGCCATAATTACAGGGATAAAACATTGCTGTAAACAGCTTTCTATCTACAAATACTGCTCCACTTTCGGCATCAATTTCGTACTTGATACTACTGCCTTTAGGAATCTCTATTACTGCATTAATTTCATCAGGTGGATTCTTTCCTGGCGCTAATATATCGAGGATCTTCATTATGTTCAACGTATCAAATATTGATAAAATATATTCCTATTGTCAGATCATCATTCGGTTATCAAAAAATATAAAGACAGGGCTTAAGATTCGCTTCCATATAAATGGAATTCCACGCGAAATTTGATGCCAAGCTGGCAGAAAACGAAATTCGGCGTTATTTGAATGATTTAGATCTAACATCTCTTTTGGAAGATGAGCTTCTAGAGAGTAAACATCTAATAGGTTATATCGACGGTCCGCCGACCATGAATGGTGAACCACATGCTGGACATTTAAGAGGACGTATAATCAAAGATCTCTGGTATCGCTTTAACACCCTGCAAAAAAAGAAAGTATTGTTCAGAGCCGGGTGGGATACGCAAGGTTTACCAGTAGAATTGCAGGCTGAAAAGGAACTAGGATTAACAGGAAGTAAGGCCGATAATGTCGACAAGGTCGGAGTAGAAAAAATTGTAGAATCATGTAAGAAATTAATTCACAGAAATAATCTAAAATGGGTCAGCACTGATAAGCTGTTAGGAATGTCATTTGATTACCAAAAAGCATATTGGACTTTTCGCGATGAATACATTGAAAGAGAGTGGCAGTATTTAAAGGAAGCATGGGAAAACAGAATTCTAACGGAGTGGTTTAGAGTCGTTGCATATTGTCCTTCATGTCAGACTTCTCTTAGTAATGCAGAAGTTAATCAAGAATATGATATTGTTGAAGATCCATCATTCTATTATAAAGTCAAACTATCTGATGAAGATGCGTTTGTAATAGTCTGGACTACAATGCCTTTTACGCTTGTAACTGATGAAATGGTAGCTGTCAATCCAAATGCCGATTATGTGTACATCAAAGTCAAAAATGAAAAATGGATAGTTGCTGAAAGTCGGCTGCAGGATTTATCTAAAGAATTACATATTGAAAGCCTTTTTGTTGAAAAAAGGATTTGCGGCAGAGACCTCGAGGGGAGATATTACATTCATCCTCTTTTGCATCTTATATCTGGATTAAAAGAGCTGGCAAAAACGGGCTCTATACACTTTATTGTAGGCGAAGACTTCGTTGATATCTCAACCGGCAGTGGTATAGTACATTTATCTCCTGCCAATGGAGAAGTTGATTTTGATGTTGCTGTAAAAAGGGGTGTACCAATTTTTGTACCAATTGACGATAGGGTTGTCTTTACGCAACAAGCTGGCATATTCAAAGATCTTTTTGTTCGAGATTCTGATCTTAAAGTTGTAGATGAAATGAAAGAGGTTGGTGCTAATGTTAAAATAGGCAGAATAAAGCACTCATATCCCCTTTGCTGGCGTTCGCATCATAAGGTTGTTTGGTTTGCAAGACGCGAATATTTTTACATGATAGAAAAGCTAGGCAGCAAACCATTAGAAGCAGCACAAAAGGTGGATTATTTCTTTGAATCACCTAAGAATAGATTCTTTGAAATTATCAAGGAAAGAGTTCCTTGGTGTATATCTAGAGAACGCATATGGGGAACCCCTCTTCCTATATGGCATTGTATAAACTGCGGTCATAAAATTTTGCTGCCTTCTAGAAAGGAGATTGTGCAGAAAGCAACAGAGCTTCCTGACGGCCCTAACTTTGAGTTACATCGTCCATGGATTGACAAAATTAAAATAAAATGTGAAAAATGTGAACAAAAAATGCAAAGGGAGCCTTTTGTTTTAGATACGTGGCATAACAGTGGAGGAGCACCATATGCTTCACTTTCTGATCAAGAATATAATCGCTTCATACCTGCAGTATTTCTGACCGAAGGGATTGATCAAACAAGAGGTTGGGCTTATACTCTATTAATGGAAAATATTATTCTAAACCAGAACGCCGAAGCACCTTTTAAATCATTTCTTTTTCAAGGACACGTGCTAGACGAAAAAGGTAACAAGATGAGCAAAAGTATAGGAAATGTGATAGATGCTCATACGCTACTTTTAGACAATTCTGTCGATATAGTCAGATTTTATTTTATATGGAAATCCTCACCAATAGAGTCACTTAACTTTAGTCTGACCGAGATGTCAACTAGGCCATATCAAATTATGAGTACTCTATATTATTTGCACGTTTATTTGAAGCAGAATAGTACATTTGATAAATTTGAAAAAAATAAGCATAACCTTAAATGGGTAATGGAGAATAGTCTGCTTGATTTACCGGCATTATGGCTTCTATCAAAACTCCAGAACTTGATCAAGGTAGTCACTATGGCACATGAAAGATCAAGGTTCCACGAAGGTGCAAAAGCAATCGAAGAATTTATAATCAATTATATGAGCCAAACATATGTTCCTATCACGAGAAACGATATTTGGGATGACGATAGTAGAACCCTGATCCATAGACTAATGATCTATTCTGTATTAGGTTATGTCTTGAAACAAATAGATATAATGCTTCATCCTTTGTCTCCTTTCGTCACAGACTATCTTTATTTGACTTGCTTTACAAATAAAAAAAATATCCTTCTTGAAAATTGGCCAAAATATGACAGCACCCTTGTAAACACAGAGCTGGAGGATGCATTTGACAAATTGAAGGAAATTGTGTCACTTGCAAATAGTGCTAGAATGAAAGCCCAATTAAAGCGACGTTGGCCAATAAAACAGGCTTTGATTTGTGTATCCGATCCAAAATTTTCAAGTATTAATGGTATCTCAGAAATATTGAGAAATCAATTAAATGTTGACAACTATGTTATTATAAATATCTATCATGAGACGGCTGTTAAAAAAATATTAAGTCTTTTAGAGAATCATGTCCCAATAGTACCTTCGGTCAAGTTAATGAGGAAGAAAGTCGCACCCCGAGTGAAGGCTAATATTGGCAGAGTAATGCAAGCATTAGAAAAAGTTGATGTGTTGGAATTGCTAAGACATTTACAATTGTCTGGGAAATACTCTCTTTTTTATGAAGGAGGTAAAATAGATCTTGAACCTGACGATTTGGAATTACTATATGATGTCGATGAGGGATACGCTATGTCAGAGAGGAATAGTGTAATGGTATTTGTTGCCACAAACCGAGATGAAGGATTAATTGCAAAAGGTCTACTTCGAGATATCGCCAGAAACTTACAGCAGTTAAGGAAGGAGAACGGATATAATCCAACAGACATACTTTCATCTGCATATGTTGGAAATCTGGAAGAGAATGAGATTTCTATATTAACCCAGTTAAAAGATGAATTGACATACCTTGTAAGAGTTAGGTCGGTTATATTTTCAAAGGAATCTATAGATATTGCAAATTCTAAAGTTATAAATCTTGAAGGTAGAAAGTTAATAATCTCGATAAAATAGGAAAATACATCGTACTCTGGTATAATTTAATCTTGACTTATTTATTTATTAATATTAAGATGGTGTTTTAGGGTTATACATATTGATTTATAAATAAGCAAAAAGGAGTCAAAATTTCAAGAAATATGATGATATAGAGTCTACAAATAATAGCTTAACAAATGCAAATTAGATAAAAGCCAATTAGGAATTATGATGATCTATTAAGGACCACCGACATCGGTACCAGGAGAATTTGACTGAGCTACCAAGTCATCGTTGAAAGACTTGTCTATTCATCACGAATGTTTGCTTAAGGCAAATTGAATATTCTTATACCAAGATCTATGTTCTTATAGACAAGAAGCAAAAAACTGGCGAAATGAGATTAAACAAAAGTTAAATTGAACTGAATAACAAGGCATCTAATTGCAATACATTTTCATGAGTCATGATGTAGACTGGAGACAACAAGGCGCCCCAAAAGAGCACATCATAGCAAGAAGAGATCGCTTTGACAAAAGAACAATAGAAAATATGGAATCTAAAAATCCATATTATAATATACCTTGTTATATGGATCTAGAAAAGGAATTCAATGTAAGGTCTACATTTTTCTTTAGAACTACATATGAGGGAGGCAATTATGAAGATTATGAGAATGATATAAGAGCATTAATCAATGGCGGTTGGGAAGTGGGCTTGCATACTGACCCTCTTTCAATTAATGATACGCTAAAAATACTGGAAGAAAAGACAAAATTAGAGCGTTTGGCTAAAACTAAGATAAATGCCAATCGTGTTCATTTCCTCGGTTTTAATGATGCACTACCGAGTAGGTTACAAGAACTGGAATTTATATATGATTCAACAGTCAGAAATTCAAAAATCATAATAGGCAAGAATGAGATGGGATATTATAAATATAATAATTTAATAGAATTTCCAATTACATTGATGGATGCTTATATGTTTACATACATGAAAATAAAGGAGAACAGAATTATTGAAACGTTTGAAAGTGTATTGAATTATGGGAGGAACTTGTTAAGACACAGCAATAATGAAAAGAA
Source organism: Nitrososphaeraceae archaeon (assembly GCA_035252175.1). Taxonomy (GTDB): domain Archaea; phylum Thermoproteota; class Nitrososphaeria; order Nitrososphaerales; family Nitrososphaeraceae; genus JAFAQB01. The sequence continues at coordinate 9,499 of DATFDI010000044.1, read as the reverse complement.
AAAAGATTTTAACATTATAACAGTGGTCTGGCATGACAATGTGTTGAAGATGAAAGGAGGTAGGATGTACAAAGAAATACTTGGCCATCTAACATCTCAGGATGATGTAATTATACACCGGGGAATTGATTTAGCTGAGATGATAAGTAAAAAGAATGCTAAATTCTGATTCCATATTAAAAAAAGAAATCTCTCGATCTGCTGAGGTAGTAGATTCCAATCTCCAAACTAAACATGTTGTAATAGAATCTGGAGCAAAGCTAAGCCGTGTAGATATAAAAGCAAAAAAATTACTGATAGGATCAAATAGCATTTTAACAGATTGCAAAATATTTTCAGATGGCACGATAGATATAGGAAATAATGTAATCATTAAGGAACATGCAGTAATTAACGCCTTCAAGTCTATTTCAATAGGTGATAGAACAATCATTGACAGAGATGTATTTGTGGGGGGCATGCAGAGTCAAAAAAGTCAGATTATAGTAGGAAGTGACTGCGTGATCCTTTTTAGATCATATCTTAACACGACAAGAAAAATTTTAATTGGGAATGGAGTTGGAATCGGCGGATATTGTTTAATTTTTACACATAGTGCATGGCAAAATGTATTGGATGGGAATCCATACAAATTCGCTGATGTCAAAATAAAGGATAATGCATGGCTACCGTGGAATGTTACGGTTCTTCCGGGAGTAACAATCAACCAAGATGTTACAGTGGGAAGCGGTTCAGTTGTCACTAAAAGCCTACCAACTTCTGTATTTGCTGCTGGTGTCCCAGCGAAGGTGATACAAAAGAAAGATGTTAAAAAGCTCTCTACAGAACGTAAACATATAATAGCATTAGAAATACTGTCTGATTTTCGTGAATATGCATTACATTACCTTAAACTGAAAAACGTTGTCATCAAAAACTCACATAGCTTCGCCATATCTTTTCGAAGCAAGAGATTGATATACACTTTGGATTTCCAGAGTATTAACAGAGGTGATGTGATCATATCATTTCGGATCCCCAGAAAAATAAAGGACAGATATGATTGGATTGAGTTAGATACGTTAAATGCAAACACCGATCAAAATATCGCAAAACACTTTATAATGTTTCTTAGACGTTACGGGATTAAAATAAACTCTTTCTGACCACCTTAAATATTCATTTTGCATGGATATATGCGTTTTATCATCGTCTCTTCAGAGACCAGTACTTTTTGATTGGAAAATGAACAAGCTTTTATATTGCTGTATTATGTAGCCGAATCGAAACGGAAAGATTATTGCCGAAAATGTTATAGATAACATTTCCACCTTCTATCTATTATTTTTTAATTAGATAATGCTTTTAAACTGATAATTTTTCTCTATATTGATGGCTGGAGTCACAGAGTTTAATAATTCTAAAGATAACTTGATAATGTACATTAGAAAACGAGACGGTAGAACAGTCAGTTTTGGGAAGTCTAAGATATCCGATGCCATATATAAGGCGCTTGTAGCCACAGGCAAGCCAAACTATCCATTGGCAGAAAAACTGGCAAACAGGGTTGTGCAGAAAATGATTCAACAGGGTTATGGATCAGTTGAGAAGGATGCAGTGCCAAGCGTTGAAGACGTTCAGGATATCGTGGAATCCATACTCATTGAGGAGGGTCTATCTGAAACGGCTAAGTCTTATATTCTGTATCGACACGAGAGAAGGAAAGTTCGCGACGATAAAATGAAAATTTTAAACAAGAAAGACCTCGATGAAGTAGACAAAACATTTGATGTTAATTCGCTAAGGGTATTAGCAGCACGCTATCTCCTGAGAGATGACAATAATGAAATTGTCGAAGGTCCAAAAATGATGCTTGAAAGAGTATCAATTCTTGTAGCACTTGCTGATGTGATACATGATTCACAAGTATTCAGCCTGGATGGTGGACATGTTCAAAATATTGAAGAAGCAGAAAAATATTATTCCAAAATTGACGACTTTCATTTAAAGTTAAAAATTGGCGATTATTATATCAACAAATATCACTTTGAATCTTTAGTCCGTCATTATATTTACCTTGCAAAGTCTGGTCATATGAAAATCAGCTTTAAAGAACTACTTAGGCGTATTGCAAAGGGAGAATTGGATGTGTATGAAGAAAGGATCAAAGAATATTATGACTTGATGAAGTCCAGGGACTTCCTACCAAATACTCCTACATTGATGAATGCAGGTGCAAGACTTGGCCAACTGTCGGCATGTTTCGTTCTTGATATGCAAGATGACATGTATAAAATCATGAAATCATCCACGGACGCAGCCATGATTTTTAAATCAGGGGGGGGAGTAGGAATAAATTATTCTGACTTAAGACCCGAGGGTGATATTGTTGCCTCGACATCTGGGGTGGCATCTGGTCCAACATCCTTTATGAGGATCATTGATACTATCACTGACGTAGTAAAACAGGGTGGAAAAAGACGTGGAGCCAATATGGGAATTCTTGAGGCTTGGCATCCTGACATTGAAAAATTCATAACTGCTAAAACAAAGCCTGGTGTATTTGAGAATTTTAACGTTAGTGTAGGTGTGTGGGAAGACTTTTGGAGGTCACTTATAAACAAGGATAATAATCACAAGTATACCTTACGCAATCCAAGAACTAGCGAGCCTCTAAAACAAATAGATTCACATCAGTTAATGGATTTGATTGCATTAAGTGCATGGAAGAGTGCTGAACCAGGACTTATTTTCTTTGATAACATAAACAAATATAATCCATGCGCTAATGCAAAAGGAGGGCCACTGCGTGCAACTAATCCATGCGGTGAACAATCTCTGTACCCATATGAATCATGTAATTTGGGTTCAATCAATCTTGCAAACTTTGTAAAGCGAAAGGCAGATGGAATGTATGAATTCGATTGGCAACGATATGAACAGGCGATCAGACTTTCTTCGCGATTTCTAGACAATGTTATAGATATGAACAAGTATCCTGTAGAGGAGATTGACACCAACACAAGGCTCACAAGACGAATTGGGCTTGGTATAATGGGCATTGCGGATCTGTTGTTCCTACTTAGGGTCCCATATAACTCAGCCGAGGGCTATGAATTCATGAACAAGCTTGCGGAAGCACTGTCATACTACAGCATGGAGGAAAGTGTAGCAATCGCAAAGTCAAGAGGTCCATTTTCTATGTTCAAAGATACCGATTATGTGAAAGGCAAAATTCCAGTAGCAGGATACTATGAGTTACCAAAAGAAATGCATTCATATGATTGGGATTCGCTAATTGGAAAGATCCAAAGGTATGGAATCAGAAATTCTTGGACAACAACAATCGCTCCTACTGGCACATTATCTATGATCGCAGATACCTCAAATGGTGTTGAACCAATATTTGCGCTGGTTTTTGAAAAACGAGTAACAGTTGGAAGATTCTTTTATACCGATAAGATATTCGAAAACACATTAAAGGAAAATGGTCTATACACTGATGAAATACTGACCAAGATTGCAAATAACTATGGATCAGTACGTGGGCTCCCAGAAATACCTGAATGGATTCAGACAATTTTCGTTACTGCAATAGATATACATTGGACTGACCATTTGATGGCTCAAGCAGTATGGCAGAAATGGATTAGCAATGCAATTGCGAAAACAATCAATATGCCAGGAGATATCACAGCAGAAGACGTCAGATATGCATATTTGTTGTCGCACGAACTAGGACTGAAGGGAATTACTGTATATAGAGATGGATCGAGACATGAGCAAGTATTGCACATTAGCGGGAATGATATAAAGGAAAAGACATTCGCTGTAAGACCAAGCAAATATGTTATTGACTATGTAAATACAAATATTACTGAACCATATGTTATACAACAGATAGAAAGAATATTCGAGGAGACAGAAATACCGGAAGATAGAGTATCCGTAAACGACGTTCCACAGACAACGCAGCAAATCAATCTTCCAAAAAAAACAATACAAATACCACCAGATCAATCAAATGAAGACGAAGTCTGTCCATCGTGCAAGTCAAAGCTAGTAATTACCGAGGGATGCAATCTTTGTATCGAATGTGGCTTCAGTAGTTGTGCCTCAGGTTGAAGCATATACTTCCCAACATCCTGGTCAATGACAAAAAATAAAAATTTAAGTTAGATTTCAATTATAAGCTTCCAATCTTCAAATATTATACTATAAATAATTTTTATTTAGCGTTATTTTTATTGGGTATTGTTTGGCATATACCCAGTTCCTTGTCTATATAGGATTTTCGTTTAATATCAACGCAAGTAAGGCAGCTCTTAGTTCTTTGCCGTATGCAGCCTGTCTAAAGTAGATCGCATTCTTTGTACTATCAATAGAGTGCGAAATTTCGTCCATTCTAGGCATTGGGTGCATGATCGATATATCTGATTTCGCCTTTGCTAGAGTATCCTTGTCTACAGTATAGGTACCCTTCACCTTTTCGTATTCTTGTAGGTCGGGGAAACGTTCTCTTTGTATCCTTGTAACATATAAAACATCGAGTTCAGGCAAAACGTCTTCTAGCTGATTATGTTCATATAATTTCAACTTTTTCTGTACGTCATAGATTGATTCTTTCCTGATACGTAAAATGGAGGGTGAAATCAAATGAATATTTACATTATAGTTTGCCAAAGCATACAATAAAGAATAGACTGTTCTGCCGTATTTGAGGTCTCCAACTATACCTATGGTTAAACCATCTATTTTTTTCTTTTCTTTAAGAATTGTATAAAGATCAAGCATCGCCTGTGTTGGGTGTTCTTCACTTCCGCTACCAGCATTTATTATTGGATTTTTCGATAACTCGCCTGCAAATCTGCTTGAACCATCAAGTGGATGCCGTAAAATAGTAACATCTGAGTAAAGATCGATTATTCGAACAGTATCTGCAAGACTCTCACCCTTTTCAACTGAAGATGATCTGGGATCAAATATTCCAATAGAACTTCCACCTAGCGATGCCATAGCCGCTTCAAAACTCATTCTAGTCCTTGTGCTAGGCTCATAAAAGATGTACCCAAGAGTCCTTCCTCTAGCAAGATCGCTTTTTTCATTTGTCCGCAGAGTACTAATTTTGTCTGTTGAGTTAAATATGAATTCAAGATCTTCTTTAGTGAAGTCCTTAATTGAGACTATATCCTGATCATAAAGATGGTTATTTGGCATACATTGTCATCTTTAAATCAATATGATGTGTAACATAATAAACATTAGTATTGGCCAGTAAAAAAAAACATGTATAGAATTTATTATTCGTCGTATTTCATTAGTTAACCAAGAAAATTTAAGCTCGTATAGCGTATCATCCATATCGCCAAAATGTGGAGATAATCTATAGGGCGCTTAAATTGTACATTCATTCGTCAGATAATCGAGATCTTTTGAACTCAAAATAATCATCTCAGAGGTCATTGATGTGACATACTCTCATATCTCTTTACTTTATAAGGTCATAATCGATTAGATAAAATCAATCACAACACTTCTATAAGTTAACTAAAGTGGCAAATCTTATGCTTATCAATACAATAGTTCATATTCGTAATACCGTAAAATATGAGATGTTTGGGAATTTACAAATATGATGTATACAAAAGCCCTAACATTGGATTATTTATAAAAGCCAATGATAGTATAATGATGATACCATTTGGTTTTGCAGAAACAAAAATAACTAAATTAACCCACTATTTGCAGACTGAGAAAAAAATATTTGTATCTGTAGCAGGTACGCGTCTCATAGGTCCAATGACCGTAATGAACAACAATGGAATTTTGCTCCCTTCTATTGCCTCAGACGAAGAGATAGATTTACTCAGACAAGCAAGTGGTTTGAATGTTGAACGATTGAAAAGCAAATTTACTGCGATCGGAAATTTAATTTCATCTAATGACAACGGGGCGTTGGTATCTCCGATTTTGGATGGTGAAGTAAACCAACAAGTAAGAGATATATTGGGTGTACCAGTTAATTCAATATCGGTCGGTGGATTTATTCAAACAGGTTCAGTGGTTGTAGCAACGAATATAGGAGCTGCGATACATCCGAAGGCTACAGAGGAAGAAGTTAAGATCATCTCAGAATCGCTGCAAGTACAGGTCGAACCTGCAACTGTCAATGGAGGAATTCCTTTTTTGTCTTCTGGCATAATTGCTAATTCAAAGTCTGTAATAGTTGGAAGTTTGACAAGTGGTCCGGAATTAATCATGCTTAGTAGAGTGTTCAAAGCTTGATTAACCTTATCTATATATTGAAATCTAGTGAATGGAAAATAAATCAATAAATCGATCCCCTGATTCAAGATTATATTTCAACTCATGTTGGATTTTATAGAAAATTTCGCGAGCTTATGCATCTAAGAAGATTTGCAACAGCCAGCAACCATTTCATGAATATGCATATATTATACAATATACTATAATCAAAATAACTAGTCTCCGACTTCAAATGCCTGCAGTTGATTGCTGATATTTAATAATTCAGTCGGCTGAAAATAAAAATATGGAGAGTACAGATATACTACGTTAGTACTAGTATTGCTAGTGTTATTGTTGCCTATGAAACCCAAATCAGCAGGAGATGACCTTATCGAAGTTCCATTGGTTGTAAATACCCTCATTAGCGCAGACATATTCTGGTTACTTATAGACGATGGTTCTGATACAGTATAATTTACAATTACTTTTACTTGATTTAATGTACTTGACTGATTATTATCAGTATTATTACTGCCGCCTCCAATTGGTAACTGATGTAAGTCATTGGAAATTTAACCGATTTATTTAACTATGACATATAGCCATTAACGAAATTAGAAATGGATGCATGAAATATACTCCACAGCTGACCTTCTGTGCTATTCTATAGCTTATAAATTACCAAGTTTATCTAGAACAAAGGAGATAACAGGTATGGACCGTATTCAAAAAATTATCCTTATCTCGATAATATCTATTGCAGCAATTTCTTGGATTTTATCTATAGACCAACCAGACATGATGGCTGCAATGATGAATTATAATCCTATTGCTATTTCGTTATTTACTATTAGTTGGACTATAGGAATGGCAGCAATGATGTTTCCTGCCATAGTGCCCATGGTTTTGCTTTACAATAGAATTGTAAAAAATAGCGCTGGTAGCAATAGTGATGGTAGTAATACTCTTGGCAGAGATATCAGCCCTTCGCAGACATCCGTATTTGCTGAACCTGATGATAAAGAAAAAGAAGATGATGATAATAACAAGGTCATGAGGAAAAAGAGAACACTTCCATCGCCATTATTGTTATTATCACTGTCAAACCTTGCCAGTTCTGTTAACATAACTCTCTTTGTAGGTTCTTATCTTTTAGTTTGGGCCATAACAGGAATTGTGCTTCTCTTAGCATGGTCTGTTCCAGTAAACCATTTTCTTATGCATATGAAAACTAGTCAAATCCAAATAGTCTATGGAGTTATCTTAGTTATCTCAGGAGTATATCAATTTAGTTCTTTGAAAACAAAATGTCTTGGATATTGTGAATCTCCATTGAGTTTCTTCATGAGAAGATGGAGAAGTGGAACTAGAGGTGCACTAAAGATGGGAATATATCATGGTTTTTACTGCCTTGGCTGCTGTTGGCCATATTTTCTTCTTATGATAGCTTTAGGCTGGATGAATCTATTATGGATGGCATTATTTGCTGGTGTTATATTCGGAGAAAAGGTGTGGTCTAAAGGCATATGGGTTGCTCGAAGTACAGGAGTTGCCCTTACAATTGTTGGAATTATGGCTATACTAGGATTAATAGTAACTCCTACGGGCATGAATGATAATAATGGTAGTAACAATACTAATGCTGAAAATGACGGTATACATGTGGGCGGTAGTAAAAATATGAATATGGATATGAGTAAGAATATGAATACGAAGCCCTCAATAACAATGCCAGACATGAAGATGTGATATCATAAAAATACACTGAATATATCAATTCATGAGAGACAAGCCTACACTTATAGCCTAGTGATTGGTTTGAGATACATCTATGGCAGGAAAATCAGCTTCATCATCGTGGAACCTAGAAGGAGAATATTTTGAAGCATGTAATTGTGATTTAGTATGCCCATGTACATTCTTTCAAGATCCTGATGAAGGGAGCTGTTATGTTACGTGTGCATGGCATATTCAAAAGGGAGTTTATGACAATAATACAAATCTGGATAATCTCAATGTTGTTGCTATGTTCAATTCACCAGGAAATATGGTTAAAGGGCCAAAATGGAAAGCAGCTTTGTATATAGATGAAAAAGCAACACAACAACAAAAAGATGCAATTACAAAGATATATTCTGGACAAGCCGGGGGATTCTTTGCAGCAGCTACAAATCTTATAGGTGAAATGCTTGGAGTAAAATCAGTCCCTATTGAGTTTGATGTTGATGGAAAACGCAGGAAGCTTAAATTAAAAGATACATTAGAACTAGATGTCGAAGCAATTGAAGGTGGGGATAAAAATAGGGAATCACTGTTACTTAATGCACCTTTCACACCTGTTCCCGGTTCTGATTTGGCTCTTGCACGTTCAACCAAACACAACTATACTGATTATGGTATAGAATGGAATAATTCTGGTAAAAATGGATTCTACTGCAAATTTAAGTACAGCCCATAGCGACATGTATAGATAGGAACACCCAGAGTCAATCTCTCAATCTCATGCATTCTTGCTGTTAAAATCATGACTTGGTCTGATAGCTGCGCTATAGCATCATCATCTTTCATTTTGTCACGATTTCTCAACGATGAAAAATCGTGCTATGATTCAAATTTATACTTGTAATTGGTAGTTGTCCTCATTTGGATATGATATCATCTTTTATCTTGATAACACGGCGGCAACAAGTCTAGGTTATTAGGCGGCATTCCATCTCGGTTGGTGGTTATAAAAGAATTACCTATTGGAGAATGTGACGCATACACAGGAACCTCAAAACGTCCACTTTGCGTTGTAAAAAAATTATACGTTGTGACAAATCAAGTTAATTCCGTCTATGGAATCCAGCATACGGAATTTTGGCGATAATTTATAATAGCATAAGACACCATTAAGGACTGTGAAGAGAAAAACACTAGATGCACTAGTAGTGTTAGCTTCAATACTGTCAGCAATATTGGTATTTAGCATATCACTTAATTGGCAAGGAAATTCGATATGCATAGCACCTATAGCAAAAGCACTATACGGTCAGTCGCCTGTCAAGCCCCAGACATCAGGTACGAAAGCTGCAGCATCTTCATCCTCCTCTTCGTCTGTTCAAATACAAGCTGGAGGAGGAAATAACACTATTCCATATACTGTATATAATCCTGCAACAGCACAAATAAAAACAGGTCAAACCGTGATGTGGTATAATCCATCAGTAGCACCAGAACCTCATACTGTTACATTTGCTTTGGATAACAGTACACGACCAGAACTAAGTGC
>DATFDI010000043.1:0-3138 GCA_035252175.1 Nitrososphaeraceae archaeon | reverse complement strand
AATAAACCTAACATAATCGGTATGAACAGGTACAATGTTGTATGTCCATCATGTAACTCTGAATTGGAAAGCTACGAAAAATACATCAATCACGTTTTTGAAAAGCATGAAGACCAGCCTTCACTTAGAATGCGAGCAAGGTAGTAAAAAAAGATAATGATGAGTGACAATACTCAATGCTGTTGAAGTAACATGTCATGGAATTAATTGCTCTTGCCGAAAATTAGTGGCTCATTCTAGGTACGAGTTGAGGGAAAGCAGAATTTTATTTATCTGGACAATATCTTCCTTACACATTATCTACTGGCCAAGCACCTGGAGTAATGATTTCAACCAGATTTCCAGCTGGATCTCGAAAGTATATTGAATTCGTACCTTTCTCCCAAGCGACTTCCTTTTCAATTTTTATGTTCTTTTCAATTAACATGTGTTTGGCATTATCATAATTTTCTTTATCAATCTCTAAAGCAATGTGTATGATTGATGGTGGGGCAAAAGCTCCATGAGTGGGAAATTGAATAGTAGCACTGTTTTCACCGCTGACTAGTGTTTTATTCGGATTGAAAATCAAAAGCATGCTTTGACCTGCTTTAAGAAAGACAGATCTGTCTTGTTCTTCGGAAACGAATTCTAGTCCTAAAATACTGATATAGAAATCCTTCATTCTTAGCAGATCAGAAGAATAGATACATGTCTCTACTATCTTTGTAAAATGCATATTCTACGTAGATAATTATAGTATAACAAGCTATAAAGCGAGCGTCAAATACAGTTCAAATAGCATTCAAACCTGTGTCAAATGGAAAATGGAATGGAATGGAATTGTGCAAGCGTGCTACATGGTATTCCACAGATGGAATAGGATAACTGACAGTCCCAATAATAGAACTAATAGAACTCAGGGAACATATGACATTACTTGCGATGAAATAATCTTATAGAAGGCTATCTACATAAGGCCAGAGGTAGTCAAATACTATCTCACGTATTGACTCACTGTTCCAAGCAAATTATGCAGCTTTCTACTTGTATAACTTTTTCTCCCTACTTTTTAGTGAACATTGAATCATTACCAGATAGTAGAATCGTATATCATACATATAGTGTTTATTTCCATATTTGTTAAAAACAGTCATCATCAATGACAATACTGTGTTTATTAACAAAGCAATCCTGTGTTTATTAACAAAGCAATCCTGGCGACTCTCTTTACGATAGTTATAGCTTTATCGATGATAGGTGTAAATTTTGCCCACGCTAATACGAAAAAGGTAACAACTCAAGATTCGCTATCTTCGTATCCTTCAATTCCAATAACTGCTGGTGCAGAGGGCACCACTGATGATAATCGTTCAAGCGATGATGGCCCTCCACCTGCAGTATTACATAAAGACGAGCCTAACTCTGCAACGCCAAATAATACAAATTCTCAGGATTCATACTCACCCACAGTCAATAGCATTCCTGAAAAGGATTTGAAGAATTTCTCAAAGTGTAGAGCAAATGCTGCTTTAGATGGCGATGTCACGCCAGCTGAAGTGATGAGCTGTTTCCATCAAGGGGTTTAGGTAAAGTGTATGTTTAACAACATATACTTAGCCTTTTTAAAATATAATTCAGGGGCAGCATGTATTAATTTGAACTTCAACTGTCAGGTTCGTATTTGTATATATGTTATTCTCCAAAAAGTTATTCATTTCTGCTGTCCTATTGACCTATATTGTCGTCTTCTCTTTTTACTTCCTCCGAGAAGTCTGATGTATTAGAAATTTTAACATCAGACTCTCCTGGTTTAACTACTACTACCTTCTTTTCTTTTGTAGAGTCCTCAATGGATGTTTCTGCAGGAAGGGTTGCTAGTTCTTGTTTTTTATCTTCGTTTTTATCCTCATCATTCATATGTTCTACCATGTATAGAACATCTTTATAATTAAGAATTCATGATTTTTACTCATGAGTAAAGAAGAAAAAGGAAAGGCAGAAAGTGAATGGCACCAAATAAAAAAATAGCTTGGCCTCTGGAATTGAGCTTGTAGGAGAATATGTTCATGCATGGGGAACCAAGTATAATGGATTCTTGCTGTTTGAAGCTGACACTTCTGATTCATTTTTTGACTGGTGGTCCAAGTTTAAAGATACTATAAGATGGTACCTGGAAGAGACAGATACTATAGTGGCTAGAAGAAGATAATTACTTCGCATAAGAAAAAAAGAAGCCCCTTAGTTAAGTTCTAATTGATGTTGAATTCAAGACAACATTTCTATTCAGACCGTTATTATACTATTACGAATGACAGAAATCTTCTCTGATCTAGATTTAATGACTTCCTCCGACAAAAATAGGGATGTGAGGGAGCATATCCAAGGTTTATACATGATTCAAGAATATTGATAAATCTCCAAAAGTTGTTAAATATTATTAGAATCACTTATCAAATATCGATTCCTGACGTGGGCATTGGGAGGGTTGCTTATTGAATTCACACAGCCCTCTCTATGCCGCAAGCATCCATTAGCTTGGCTGAGAATGAAACATATGGTTTACTATTTTACTTAATTCTATATTTGACAATTCTTGTTGCCGCTTGCTTTCATTTTGTTCTTTTCTTTTTGTACGCTCTAGTTTAGAGAGCTTGTCGTAATGATATGTTTTTACATTGTATAGATTACCATGTTTATCTTGCCTTAGTTTCTGACATTTTGTTTTAGATATTAGTTTTTGACATAGTGGACAATATAACAGCCTATGCATATTGCTTTTGGATTCTAATATGTGATGGTTATTATCTTGAAACCACGTCATTTCTTTTTACCTGTCCGTGTATGCTTCTGGGGGAGGAGCCTTAACCTTCTCATTGTTATACAGTTCAGGCAAAGAATAAACAAACCCGACATGTACACAATCAGACTTTTCATCTAGCAAACACTGTAATTCTCCTTCTTTTAGCAATACTTCTGCAATTCTATTTCTTTTATTATCTTGTATTACAACCCTATTTTGATCTATAGATAATTTTTCCATGTAAGGAGCATGTTTGGCAAATACTTCATATCGTAGCATCATCTCCTCCATCATACTTGTAAGATAGCCAGAGAAGCTTCTTACTCCTTTGATCTCTAATCCTTTTTTGTTTTCCT
>DATFDI010000042.1:0-37027 GCA_035252175.1 Nitrososphaeraceae archaeon | reverse complement strand
GAATACTTTTACCATTTGGAAGGGCTAGATAAGTCGTTTCTCCAAATCCAGTGTTAGAACTTTGAGCATGTGCTGCATTATTATGCATAAATATAGTAGATGCAAACAATGATGTTGTTAATATCATCAACAGCATAGATGCCAGCAAGAATGTTTGTGATAGTCTAGGTAATTGTATCATTATTATATTCTATAGCAGAATATAGAATGCATGGTTATTAATGTTTACAAAGAGAGAATATTTTTGTAATCATTATTCCAACCTTTCAGTTGATAGGCCATAGAAGAGACAGGCTGAGAATTATATCTATGAAGAACAGAGTACTGTATAACAATTAATTCATCGTGATATTAATAAATTGACTCGACTCATCATGTGATTCTATTTATACATATTCAAAATATCTACTATCCTGTTGTATTAGCAATATCCGAAAAGCTACTGAGTATAGTGTAGATATCTTAGAATGCCGTTACAGAAGCTATATTACTCTAGCCGCAATTGATATGACAGCAGGGATTTAATATTTGGTGAACCTCATAGAACAACCATCGAAAATATCCGTAAGAGATAATGTCTGGGTTGGCATACCAGTCGGCGCACTTATTGTGGCAATTATTACCGCTAACTTCCTTCTCTTAAACTATATCCATATTTTTACTTCGATCCTATGGACTGGAACTGATATATTTATGGCATTTTTATTAGGGCCGGTACTTAGAAATGTAAGCCTTTCGACACGAAAGGAAGTTACATCATGGCTTATGCCAAAGATGGTCTTTTACATGCCAACCGTCTCTGCCGTTACAACAACTGCAGGTTACTTTCTAGCTTTAAGACTAGGTTTCATTTCATTACATCCGCCTATAGTTTATTGGATGTCTGCTGTTTTGGCCATAGTAGTAACAATGTTCATACAAGGATTGGGCATTCTTTTGCCGACAAATCTTCGTATATATTTTGAGCTGAGAAAGGATATGCCAGATATGACAAAGATCCAGAAATTTATGAAAAGATATGTTAAGGTTGTTGCTACTCAAGCGATATTGCAATTTATTATAATCTTCATCATGGCTAACTTTGCAACAGGTTTTCCGTTGGGGCTATAGTCTTAGGAAGCCAAAAATTTTTATTATATATTCTTGTCCCGGTCTATGCGGATAATGATGTTCAAAAAAGAACATGGTATAACAAATCTAACATGTCATAACAAATCACACATGAGTTTATTAAGCTTGAAGTGAAGATCGTATACTCAGTGACATCAAAGTAAAGTAAAAAAGAAAGCTTGTCATTCTGAAAAAAGGAAAGTAAAAGATGAAGTTTGGCATACAACACCCAAATTTTAGCTACGACTATCCTCGAACTGAACTTTCACAGATGCCTCTTACGTTAAAGAATTTTATTACTACTGCTGAAAGGTTTGGTTATGACTCTTTCTGGCTAATGGATCACTTTCATCAAATTCCTGTAGTCGGATCGATAAATGAACCCATATTAGAAGGCTGGACAGCTCTATCCTATCTGGCTGCTTTAACCTCGAATATAAAAATAGGCACCCTTGTAACTGGCAATATTTACCGTTATCCATCTATGCTTGCAAAGATAGGTGCAACATTAGACGTATTGAGTAATGGTCGACTAATTATGGGAATAGGCGCTGCATGGAACCAAGAAGAATGTTTAGCTTATGGAATAAACTTCCCGTCAAATAAGGATAGATTCTTGATGCTAGAAGAAAGCGTACAGATCATTAGGAAGATGTGGAATAAAGATGAGATTCAATGTACTTTTAGTGGCGAATTCTACAAATTGCACAATGCATATTGTAATCCTAAGCCAATTCAAAATCCGATGCCCCCTATTATGATAGGGGGTGGTGGTGAAAGAAAAACTCTAAAATTAGTAGCTAAATATGCCGATGCTTGCAACATCTTTGGTTCACTTCAGACAATAAGAAGGAAGCTGGCTGTTCTTAAAGATCATTGCATGACATTACACAGAGATTTTGATACAATCTTGAAGACTAAACTTACTCATATTATGATTGATAATAATCAGGAATTACTTGCAAATAGAATGAATGAACGTTTCAAAGGAATGCCAGAAGAAGAGATAAACGAGTTTGTGATTTATGGCACTCCAGAGCAAATTATAAGCCAGATACGATTATTAGCAGACTCCGGAATCGAATATCTCATTGTTAATTTCGAGCCAGGAAGAGAAATTGAGTCACTTGATCTTTTTGCAACCAAAGTCATGCGCTATTTTACTAACGCATAAATGTTGATACTTGTCAGTCGTTTGTTGTATTATTCATAAGGTTACAAGAATTCCTAGTCATAACACTTACAGACCGTCTTGTTTTTAAGTCGCACTAATACAAGAATTGTAACAGATTTCAGATTCAAAAGACAAATTTAGAGTCACCTGCAAGCAAAATAGCTGCAATACCTTAGGAAGCAGCGCGACTACTGTGTTGCTAGATAATGTATCTACATATTCTAATTGAAGACCATATTCTGCGTCTATATCTTACTTTGCAGGCACACATTTAAGATAACGTGCAGTTTTTCTACTTTTCTAATGGGATTTCTCCTTTCTGTAGATGTTCTGTCAATACGTGTTTCTGCATATCGCCAAAGCTCTCAAATTGTATATCACATAATTTGCATGTAATACTATGACTCTTAAGCACTGTATCGTTTTGCGACAAACATTTAACCCTATTTTTGTATAGATATTATTATTAATAAATGTTAATAAAGAACTTATACTAGATAATGTGTCAGATTTAAAAGTATTATTATTTTTTTCGTCTTTATCCGATATAAGAAATATGTTGTACAGACTGCATAATGCAATGCAAAGACTTTCTCTAAGATTGAATGTATAGCACTGCTCGCATTTATCCTGCATTTTTAACAACAAACTCACTTTAGTATCATCTTGCATCTTATCACTTTCGAACTATATGATCCGTTTATTTTATTTGCATCTTTTGATAGTATTACAGATAGTAGTAGTCATACTTCCATACTCTTCTATCAAATGATAGTATACCGAAAAGATGATAGTTAAAATCAGTATAATACTCACTTCAACAAGATATAACAATGCATATCTAATTCTAGGCTAGTCTTTAGCCTAACACCTAGACTATAGTATCGCTATGTTCTTTCTCTTGATATCTCATTAACAAGACTTCGCCACAACAATATTTTGCAAACGATGCATGGAAAAAATAGCGTAGTGGAACGACTTATCTGTTGTAAAGTTAAAAGTAAATCCGTCTGCGAAATACCTGACTCACGAGTATTTTTGAATAATTATTCCATTATTGTGATACCGATGTACCCTATGAAATCTTGATCACTTCTCTGCCGGAGAGTGGCACGCCACGGATAACTATTCCAGCTACGCCGGCTCCTATTGCACTAGTTTCTATCATTGGTATATTTGAGATCCTGAATTGATTTTTTGCGTATTCGTGTTAGTTTTAACAATGCATCTACCTTTTTTTGTTATATCATTATCGTTTGCGAACTGACTGACGATTTCCTGAAGGTGAGTTCCGATGTTGTTGCTAGCTTCACTATTGCTAGAAGTTGCAGAGGCGGAGTCTACTCCATTACCGCTTGAACTCACAGAATTAGGACAGCTCTTATTTGCATATTGGCTACTTGGTTAGATTCTTTATTATTCTTTACAAGGGTTTCGATGGTTGTACTATAAAATGGGAAAAAATCAAATACCATAATAATCCAAATTACAGTGATAATTGTATATGAACATGAGGCATATCAATAGACGATCGTCTTATGTTATCATCATGCCATTTGTATTTATATCAATATTAGCTTTAGTGTCTTTCTTTCCTGACGGAATACCAAAGGCATATGGACACGCTTTTACAATAAGAAGTGACCCGTCGCCTTCACAATCTGTACCTAGTGCACCGACTAAAGTAGATGTATACTTTAGTGAACCCATAGACTTGCGTTACAGTACGATCAAAGTCTTAGACCCAAGCGGAAAGCAAGTCGATGTCAAAGATGAACACAACATAGGAGGCGATCCCGCATCATTGAGCGTATCACTTCCTTCCTCTGGGCTAAAGGACGGAGTATATACAGTTTCTACCAAGGTGCTTTCTGCTACAGATGGCCATGTCGTGGACAGTGCATTTGTGTTTGGTATTGGCCAGGCAGCAATCCCTTCTGCAGAGCATTCAAACGCTCAGTTTGGTTCCCAATCTCAGCTCTACCTACCTAACGCGGTAGCAAGATTTCCTGCCTATGTTGGCCAAGTCTTAGTGGTAGGAGCAGCTTTTGCTACTCTTTGGTTGTGGAAGCCAATTTCGCAAGTCAGGTGGTTAAATGACGCTATTGCGCCTGTTCGAAGGAGAATTGATAAGAGCTTAATTATTCTCATGATAATTGGGTCTGTCATTCTTGTAATATCTGATTTTGGAATTATCTACGTTCAAGCAACTGATATCGGTACAGGAATCGATGAAGCTATAGGGACCAAATTTGGTACTGTATGGGTTATGAGGACGATAGAATCTTTCATAGTTCTAGGGGTTTCGTTGTGGATATACATGCGAATGGTACGTGCGCCGGTAAAATCAGCCTTTAGTATTTTGCTCTCTAAAGGTGAGGTTACCAGCGTATTTGTGATAGGTCTTGCAATTCTAGCCACTACTACTTTGATTGGCCATGGAGCTACAAATGGTCAACTACTACCGATTGCTATAGACTTTATACATAACCTAGCAGCCTCTCTATGGATAGGTGGTATAATATATCTAGCACTCATCGTTGCACCAAAGATAAAATCTGCTGAAACGCTAGAGATGAGTGTCAAAGCAACAGCATTGTCAATAATTATTCCACGATTTTCCACCATTCCTGTAACTATTTTGGGAGTGATCGTAGTTACAGGCCCCTTTCTGTTATATTTTATCGAAAATAATCTTGATTTAACACTTGCTTCGTTATACGGAAAATGGCTTATTCTGAAATTATCACTTGCTGCAATAATGATCGCGATAGGTGGGTACAATCAGAGGATAATACAAAAAGATGCTATCGGGCTAAGTACTACAACGAGCATAGCCGCGGCACCAACCATCAAGAACCCCAAGGGAGCAAGTCAAGGAACAGAAGAATTAGTATCAGGACTGATTAATAATAAGAATAATGATAACAAAATTGACAAAAAAAATAAGAATGACCATCTAAAGAAAGCTAAAAAAACCAATGTTATTTCTAAATTCAGCAGAACCACAAAAGTAGAGGCAATAGTTGGTCTAGCGCTACTTGCTGCTGTCGCGCTATTGGTAAATACAGGAACTCCTGGAAGCGAGGTCCAAGGTCAGCAACAACAACCAGTAAGTGCTTTTACAACAGCTAATTCAACAACAGGAATGACAATATCTCAGCAGCAACATTTCAAGTCCACAAGATTTGTAGAAGATGGTAACAGAGTTGTCCTATCAATAGATCCCTTCACCCCTGGCACTAATAACTTCAATATTTCATTTTTGGATTCCAAAGGTAACCCGCTTGATATCAAATCGGCTCAGATAAGATATACTCAGGTAGAAAAAGGAATTGGCCCAATTAATGTAAATACTACGCAAGTTTCCAGAGGAGTGTTTTCTGCTAACGCTGCTTTTGGTTTACCTGGGCAATGGAATTTGGAAATTGAAGGAGTTCAAAGCAAATCAAATGCATTGAATATTGTTACAACTTATGACCTCTTTATAAAACCAAGGTTGGATCAATTAAACTTTAATATTCAAGAGTATAAAATACCTCAGAATAACAGTCAGCCTCTATACCCTCTATTTGATGAAAGTACAAACGCCATTTGGGTCGGGGATACAGCGATAGACAGCGGCCGAATATGGGAATACAATTTAACATCTAGTAAATACATAGAACATAAAGTATCAGGTGCCAGTATTGTAACCGTTATGGCTCTAGATTCTCATAATCATTTATGGTTCGTTGATCCGATAATGAAAAATCTCGGTCAATACAATCCATCTACAGCTAAAAGCAGATTATTCAAGCTTCCGATTCAAGGAGCTGCATCAGGCATTACGGTTAGTCCAATCGACAATAATGTCTGGATTACTGCTCCAGTTGATAACAAAGTACTGATGTTTAATCCACAGATAAACAACTTTACAGTATTTACATTACCTACTGCTAACGCTCAACCGTTTGGCATTATTGCAGATAAAATGTCAGGACAGATCTGGTTAGCAGAAGGAATAGGTAAAATAGCGAACATAGATCCCTCAAACAAATACAAAATTACGGAATACGCCCCTTCTATAGCTCAAGGTAATAACAATAACAGCACTCTCAAAAGTCCAACAGCATTGTTTGCAGATCCCGTGACAGGTAATATCTATATTTCTCAGCACGAGGGGCACTCGGTTTCTGTGTTCGATCCATTGCTCAAGACGTTCAGAGATTTTCCCCCTCTAAATACGAATGGATTGCCATTTGGAATGGCAATGGATAGCAATTATCATAATTTGTGGGTTGCTGAACACACAATTAATAAAATCGCAGCAATAGATCCACAAACCGGAGCAAGCAAAGAACTAACCATACCAAATCAGACCCCGATTGTTCAATGGATTACAGCAGACGACAAAGGGAATATATGGTTGGCAGAACAAAGAGGTAATTCTCTTGCTGTTATAACAGCTACTCCAAAACTTACCCAGTCTTCAAACCCTAATAATCCGGCTACTTCAGAAGCAAACAAGGTCAAGGGTAGCAATAATAGCTTATTTTTTCTTCCTCCGCTGAGGATTAGCTATGCCGCTATTGTTGGTCCTTCAGTAGCACTTGGGATAATAATTAGCGCGGCCTTCTATTCAAAGAGCATTATTGACCTCAAACAGAATTTAAGACGAGCAAGTGACCGTCACAAAAATGCAAAGAAAGACAAGACATAGTGAAAAGATTCATTTTATTATTGGTTAAAAAAAGACAGGATGGTAACAGGATTTTATATACAAATTATCACCTTAGCGTTTACATTACCATCAAGACATCACACCAACTGCAAATCTATAGCAAAAAGATGAGTACTTTTATATTCAGTATAAAAACAAAAGATAAAATGAGTTAAATTCCTTTCGTGCTATTCATGTTGCCTATTCGAGTATTCGGATATCTCTTGCTTTATCGATAATATTTTCGACGCCCTTTAAAAGGCTTGATTTGTTACTATTATTGCCAGCATTATTACTTTGGAGATTTGAAACTCCTCTTCTAAATATTGTCTCTGCAATTTTTTCGCCTGCTTGTTCGTATATTTTATTATCGTTTGTGGCCACGAGCTGTTGTTCTACTCGTTTCTTATCCTTATACATTTTATTATCGACTAAAATATTATCATTATCGTGGGATTCCTCCTTATCCCTTTCCTTTTGTTCTACCCCATCTTCGAGATATTCTCTCAATAAACCAATTTGCCCCATAATTTGACCTTTACCATAATCTGAAAATCCATTGTTTTGAAGAAAAGTCATATATCTCAATAACACATTACAATCGGCTAGTTTTTCCTTCGCTCTTTGTGTTGAAAACATGTTAATAATATCCATCACCAATTTTGTTGTACTTTTTCATTTCGTACGTATCTCATTCATTTGCTCTTAAAATAATACAACTCCAAGCAATTTGCCAATTTGGATGCAAAAAGCTAATCATTCTACTGCTACTAGCTATTTGATTCAATAATATAATTATCACTAGTAGGTGAATTTTCGTCTATACCTTAGTCAAAAAATAGCGGCTAAATCACTTTAATCTGAATCTTCTATTACAATCTATATGAAGCTTTATAATGTCCAACCTGATACCCAATCTTCTCTGTCTGGAGAAAAGTTAATTGAATCGGTTTATCTCCTAATAAAAAACTGTTATGGTGGAAGAGCTACTACAAAGCAAATTGAGAAAGAGATGGATAGTGTTTGTAACAAGAGAAAGATGCTGTATGCTATCCTTAGACTGACAAGAGATGGAAAAATTAAACGAGTTAGAGGATTCGGACAAAAAGGGATTGAATACTATTATACACTTATACAATGACGAAATTTTGCCACATGTTGAAATCAGTTTTTGAGAATCTGCTTACGGATTTATAATTGCAAGTAATGGTAATAATGCGATGGTTATCCCTCACTTAACGGAGAATGATTTTTGTATGACAAATATTTGTATGATGAATTTTTTCGTCAAACCTATTGCAAAGGAACGAATCTAGGTATCCCAGGGTTTCCGTATCGCTCATAGACGATGAAACTCCGTATAGCACGGTAACAATCAGAGGAAAAGTGGTAGAGCAAACAACCAATGGTGCTAAGAAACCCATTGGCAAACTCCCTAAGTAATATCTTGGAAACAGATACTCTTAGGATAAAAACTGAAAAATATTTTTGTCTGCCACCAAGGTATGAGCAATATCTAAAGAAAAATAGTAGTCAATTATTTTATTTTCTTTTTTCACGATTTTTTTAGTACCTTAAAGAGGGAATAACAATACCTTTGACAACCACTCATAAATAACTAACCAGAATGGCATATATTTCTCTCCATTTTCTTTCATATATATTATGCCCAGAAACAACAAAAACAAAACTCATGCATATAGTGCAAAGAGATCAGGAAGTAAAAAATACGCCAAAGCTGAGAGACGTAAGAGAAATAAACCAAGAGTATAGTTTTTCTACGCTGACCAATTCAAACTCGCGAAAAATATCAAGTCAGATAAAGAAGAAGAAGATGGATGATTAAGTCGCTGATATAGACTTACTATTCATTATTATAATACGGAATTTACGAGTACATATTTGCAAATTTGCAAATAGTGCCACAAAGATGGAGATTTAAACTACACAAGTAGTACGAATTTTGAGCGTTATGACTAGCTAACAGTTTGTAAGGTGTAACCAATACATTTCGAGATCAGACCAAAAATGAGGCGATAGTTGTGTGAACTCATTCATAACCCAAAACATACTACCGACAAAAGGTGGTACTAACTTTACGAGAGCAGGAATAGTTATTGAGTCAGAGATACCTCAATATAAACATCATCAGGTATTTTTAACCGCATCAGCTGTCTGATAGCTCTATCATCTGCGCCCAGATCTATGACTCGCCTATGGACTCGGAGTTCGTATTTGTCCCATGTATTCGTTCCCTGTCCACAGGGAGATTTTCTAGTAACAACCTTCATTTTTTTGGTTGGCAGAGGATGGGGACCTTTAAGCTTGATACCATTTTTCTCGCCTATCCCTTTAATCTCAGAACATACGCCTTCGAGCGTCAAAAGGTTAGTACTAGTAAGTTTTATTCTTGCTTCTTGTGGCATGTTCGTTGTTCACACATTCACTTCTTGCCTGGGTCATATTTTTCGGTTATTCCCTTTACTACTCCCGCAGCAATAGTAGTACCCATGTCCCGTAAGGCAAATCTTCCAATTTCTGGAAACTCCTTGAATGTCTCGATTGCAAGTGGTCTGACTGGTTTTATTCTCACGATCGCTGCATCTCCTGTCTTCAAGAATTTGGGTTTTTCCTCTACAGTACCACCTGTTTTTGGATCAATCTTTGCAATGAAGTCAGAAAGTGTTGCTGCAACTTGAGCAGTGTGGGCATGAAGCACTGGTGTATATCCTGGTGCCATAGCCGTAGGATGATGTATTACAATAATCTGTGCCTCAAATTCCTTCGCCACAGTCGGAGCGTTGTCAGCCGGGCCAATGACATCGCCACGCTTTATAGCCTTTCTATCTACACCTCTGAGATTGAAACCTATATTGTCGCCTGCTTCTGCAGAATCCATCTGAGTATGATGTGTTTCAATTGATTTAACTTCCCCATTCACACCAGCGGGCATTACTATAACTTTTTCATTTGTTTTGATTTTGCCAGTTTCTACTCTGCCAACTGGCACTGTGCCGACACCAGTAATCGAATACACATCTTGAATAGGGATCCTTAGCGGTTTACCAATTGGTTTTTCTGGTGCCTCAAATGCATCAAGCGCTGCGGCGATCGTTGGACCTTTATACCATGGCATATTTTCAGACTTCTTGACCAGATTATCGCCTTTCCATCCCGAAGTTGGAATGAAATTTACCTTACTAGTATTATAACCAACTAACTTTAACATTTTCTCGACAGTATCCTTAACTTCTTTATAGCGTGCTTCAGAGTAGGTTACATCATCCATCTTGTTAAGTGCAACCACTATTTGAGACACCCCCAGTGTCCTTGCAAGAAACGCGTGTTCTCTTGCTTGCCCCCCGGGTTCGGTTGCCGCCTCTGTTTCACCTGGTTTGACTGAAACTACTAGTATAGCCACGTCTGCCTCAGAAGCTCCTGTAATCATGTTTTTAATGAAGTCTCTATGTCCGGGTGCGTCGATCAGCGTGTAAAAGAATTTTTGAGTTTCAAATTTCTGAAATGCAAGATCAATAGTTATTCCCCGGTCCCTTTCATCTTTAATACTATCTAGAACCCATGCATACTTGAAAGTATCACCCTTTCCGGTTGCTTCTGATTCTTTGGCATATGAATCAATGGTTCTTTGGTCGATCACCCCCATATCCACCATCAGATGACCCACAATAGTCGATTTACCATTATCAACATGACCTATAACCACCAAGTTCATGTGTGGTTTTTTACTTGCGCTCATAACGGTAGAGCACGCTTAGGGCCTTATTTGTATTTCGTTAGGTATGCACTGTTTATACGAACAAATTCCTAAAGAGCTTGCCATATAGTGGGTGGAAGGGCTAGAAATAGCGCACAAATAATTTGAAACAACGAATCAACGATTATATCAGCCATTAGTAACACAAACAAAAGAAGCCTAACTTAGGTACGTATCTAGGAAACTGAACTTCTAGAAACCGTCCTCTGGTAGTCATCTTCAAGTCTAACAATATCATTCTCGTCAAATCTTCCATATGATATTTCAAGTATAATGCACTGGTTTTTATCTGCATGTACCCTGTGCTTTGTCCCTTTTGGAATTACAATGTCCTTGCCCTCTTCAAGAGTCAAGACCTGGTCATTTAATTCCACATATGCAGTACCCTTTATGATCTTCCAGAATTCCCACCTTTCTTTATGGTACTGCAGACTTAGCCTAGAGCTTGGATTAATATAAATCAGCTTTACAGTGCAAGGTTCGTTTTCATGAAACTTCTCAAACCTACCCCAAGGTCTATCTTCAGAATAAATATTCATATCATGATCACACAGTTAGATGGAAAAGAACTAATTTAACAATTACTCCTCAGGCTCTAGTACATGGCCGTGAATTTTCGGTTGATACAATAAATCAATATTATTTTGTATTAAGATTATCGGTGGTTATAAGCTATAGTATTCATCAAAATATCCCTTGATCATAAGAATTCATGAGAGCGTACAGATAGGCAACTATTATGCAACCGTAGTTTCCTTTCGACTACGCAGTTTATTTTTTGATAGCTTATGAATTTTTATTAACGCTCAAATAAAAACCATAAAACAAACATAGCTCATAATGACTCGATTGGGATTTTTCTAAGGTATGGAGTATGATGGCTCATAGAAATTGGTACCATAAAACATCTATATCACTGATTCAATCTTAATGCATGGTATACTATTCTAGAATACCTGTGGTGAACAGACAGTGAATGAAGAAGAGAAGATTTTAGTCATAGGTTCCGAAGAAAAAAATACTGCCATCAAGTCTCAACAGCTTTTCGATAGTATTATTGGATATAATGATGTCAAGAGATTGTTTAATTTGTCATTTTCATCTGAAAAACCGGTGCACATATTGTTGGTTGGACCACCAGCGTCCGCTAAGACACTTTTCATGTTGTCATGCATGAAACTAGAGCGATCATACTTTACACTAGGAACTCACAGTACGAAATCTGGGATGATGGATTATCTATTTCAAAAGCGGCCTCGCTATCTAGTCATAGATGAGATTGAACACATGCCAATAAAGGATCAAACAGCCCTCCTCAGTTTGATGGAAACAGGCATCATTGTCGAAACAAAATATAAAAAAACTCGTGATACGCAGCTGAAAACCTGGATATTTGCAACAAGCAATAGCACCGACAAGATGCTGACTCCTCTGTTGTCAAGGTTTATGGTACTGCGCTTTAAGCAATATAAGTACGAAGCATTCCAAGAAGTTGCTGTACACCTGCTTTGTCGTGAAGGCATATCTAGGGAGATAGCTATCGCAACTGCTGAAACAGTATGGTCAAAGATGAAATCGAAAGATATCAGAGACTGTGTGAAAATCGGACACCTTGCTAAAACCAAGGATGACGTAATTTGGATCGCTGAAACACTAAAGAATTATAAATGAAATAATGAAATAATGAACCCAAAGAGCATAATGCACGCCTCCAAGCATAAGGATATCACTCGGTCTACAGATATCGACCACATCATGTATATCGCTTCGTAATGAATTCATATCAAACCTCATCGAATCGTGAGTACTGCCAATTGTATTAAATATTACATTAGTTAATTGATTACCCTAAATTCTATACCCTTTATTTCCAAAAATCTGACTAAACGTTCGGCATGGTTTTCGTCTTCCATCTCAAGACTTAGATAGACACCTGCCGTCCCGGCGGAGATATTAGCGCTTAACCTATCATGTTCAACTTGAACAATATTTACACTTTGTTGTGCAATGCAATCGACAACCGTCTTCAATGCTCCAGGCTTGTCTGGCAATTGGATAAAAATTTTAAGCATTCTCCCCATTTGAGTAAGCCCCTTTGCAACGACTTGCCCGAGTAAATACATGTCTACATTGCCGCCTGAAAGCAATGATACTACATTTTCATTCTTCTTATTTAGATGGGAGTTTGAAAGTAGATATGCAAGACTTGCGGCACCAGCAGGTTCTATAACTAGTTTGGCCCTCTCCATCAATAAAAACATAGTTTTAACTATTGAATGATCATCTACTACTGTTATATCATCTATATATTTGCTAGCTATTTCATATGTTAGTCTGCCAGGATATTTGACAGAAATTCCATCAGCGATAGTATATCCAGAATTCGTCTTTTGTAAGCGTCCCTTTGCAAGTGATTCCTTCATAGCAGGAAAAGCTTTTGATTCAACGCCAATGATCTTAACATTCGGTTTTTTTGACTTAATTGCAATTGCGATGCCTGCACCGAGACCACCTCCACCTATCGGCACATAGACGCGGTCAAGTTCAGGCAGATCCTCTAGCAACTCTAGACCAATCGTTCCTTGGCCTGATATCACGCTTTCATCATCAAAAGCATGAATTATTGTTTTGCGCTCTTTCTTTGCAACTTCTTGTGCGATATCCCAGGCTTCATCATAATCTGAGCCCTGCAGAATCACCTTTGCTCGATATGATTTTGTCGCAGCCACTTTTGCAGGTGATGCATTTTGTGGCATTATGATTGTACAGGGAATATTCTTTATTGATGCAGCATATGCTACTCCTTGAGCATGATTCCCAGCGGATGCAGCAATGACACCGTATTTTTTCTGTTCTTCAGATAACGTATTTACTTTGACAAATGCTCCTCGAACCTTAAAAGAACCTGTTCTCTGAAGAGATTCAAGTTTGAGAAAAATATTTGTCCCAACCAGCTTAGAAAATGTATCAGAACGCTGTAATGGTGTCTTTCTAACAAAGCCATTCAATAAATCCTTTGCTCTAAGGATATCTTCGAGAGTCGGAATTGTATGCATTTCGTCTGTAGTTGGTGTGCTCTGTCGAGTCATGAAGATCGCATATCATGTATAGTTTTATATCTTAATTATAAATTTATGTTAGATCTGATTAATGTTAGCTACCTCTGATTATTTTTATGAGATATGTTATGTAAGGTTATTGTCACCTCATTCAGGCTATGAGTGATCATTTCTGTTACTCGTGTATCGATTCTCCTAGTATCGAATAATGAATCTCTTTGTTTAGTTTTCTTGTTCTTGATCGCTTCAATATCAAAGTAGGTTACTACGCCCTCTTCTCCTTGCATCAATCTATCATAATCGATCATTACTGGAGATATTTGATACAGTTCAATAACTAATTTATCCAATTCTGCAAATAGATGAAGCTTTCTATTGTGCATTTCTTTAAATTCAGGAAATTCGTTTTCAACCAGTAATGCTTTTCTTTCTAGCTGTTCAAAAAGATTTTTATCTTCAAACAATTTAGCGAATAATTCTTCAAATCCCATTTCTGCGTAACCAGTAGTTTCTAATTCTTTATGTACTACATTATTCCCTCTCTCACTGATTGAATTGAAAGTCTCTTGCACCTTATCTGCAATGTGGGCCAATTCTCTTTGGATCTGAATAATGCGCTTGTCTGGTCTATAATACGGCAGTGCATGAAATTGAATTCCAAAATACCCACTTAGATGATACTTACCAGCTTCCTGTGTGATTTGACAGTAAATGCGATGCAAGTCATCAGTGTTGGACACTAGTATCTCAGTTGCGCTCCATCCCTTAAGTGACTTGATCAGGCATTGAAAGAAAGATTTGACTTTCTCTGGTTCGAAAGTATAAGATTGAGTAATACTGCCATCCCCTAACATTACATCAACTTTTTTTGCCAGCAAATGTGGCTTTATAGCTTCAAGAAAGGCCGATCTCAGATCTTCAAAAACGAGGTTCGCATTCTTTG
Organism: Nitrososphaeraceae archaeon; assembly: GCA_035252175.1. Classification (GTDB taxonomy): domain Archaea; phylum Thermoproteota; class Nitrososphaeria; order Nitrososphaerales; family Nitrososphaeraceae; genus JAFAQB01. Next base: position 22,264 of record DATFDI010000042.1, on the reverse strand, counting down.
CAAAATAGTTATCATCTTTAATAGGCATTCGCATTATGTTGTGCTACGAATTGTCTTAGATAAATTTTCTTCAACTGAACAAATCATAGTAAGATATATCATTAGCATATACTGAAATGAACATGACATGGAAGTCTACAAATGCATCTTTGAGCAAAAACAAATAAAGTGTTAGACTTTTGAAACTTGTTCGGGTACATTGATTACATCGCAGGCTTCCTACAAGGCAGGATTCCATATGTTTATTGGACCAGTCCACTGAAAAGACTAAAATACTCATTAAATGTAGTAGTTTGTCACCAAATGCCAACGTCCTATATACTAGTCAACTGCACTCTGGGATCAGAAGAGAAGATAATAACTGAAATAGCAAAATTACCTGATGTGAAAGAAGTAAGAGGAACATACGGGGTTCATGATATATTTGTCAAAGTGAACTCGGACAACACAGAGAGTATGAACCATACCATAACGAACAAAATAAGAAAGATACCAGGAATTACATCAACCGTTACGCTGGTAGTCATCGAAGAACAAGGTGGAAAAGGAGAAAATGCATAGCTCATTTTCCTGCCATTTCTCGCCTTTTGTCCTCCTGTTTTATAGTCTTTATTTCATATATTATTAGTGCAGTAGTTATTAAAACGACCGTCCACCCAACTACACCAACTAATATATATAATTCGTATACGTGGATGAGTAAGCCCCCGGCAGCTACAGCGGCACCTATCCACCATATGATAATCAGAATTTGGAGACTAATCCTAAACATTTGCAGATAGCTAACCTCTAATGTCTTCCTCGAAGCCCTTCAGATACCGCAGCGTTTTTCCACACCTAGAGCATTTATTATATTCCTTAAAATTAAAATCATTGTACATTCGAAATGAAAATGATTCCTTGTGACCGCAGAATACTCTATATAAGGCTTGTAAAAGCATCTTTATGTCAAATAGGAATCGGTGATTTTTTACTATTTCCCTAAGCTTGAACATACGTATGCCGTCGGTGAGATTTGAGCTCACGACAGCTCGGTCTTCAGCTTCACTCCTGAAAATCTCAGGTCGAGTGCTCTCCCAGGCTGAGCTACGACGGCACTTGTTTAACATACCTAGATAATTCCTATATAATCTTGTCTCATCTAATGATTCTGCATTTGTTCACGACAAATACAGATACTATCTTTTAGTTGTCTGATTTTTAGAACTCTAGGAGAAGTATCTTACTTAAGGTATATAAACTTAAAAATATTTTTTTATCATAATTGGTTATGATCAAAACAGCCGCTACTGAACCTAACCCTATCGAGGATAATGCGGAGGAAAGAAAGAAACGCTTTCTTATGGAATTCGAAAGGCCCTTTAAATGTGAAAAATGCAACGAGAGGTTTAAGAAAAAGAAATACTTGAGGGAGCACAAGTCTGAGGTACATTCTTACTAAGATAAGCGTATGAGTCTTTTAATTGGCTAATGCTATTAGAAGAAGCCTTTTATTGCATTATCCGCGCGGCCGCTTGTTTTCCTCAGGCATAAATGGTAAGCATGTTGTTTATGTTATGACAAGAAATGCAAAAGAGACTCTTCTCATCGCTAAAATAAATAAGAAATCAATTCAAAGTGAAATAGCTATTTTTAAATCAACAATCATTTAAATCAATACGTGAAAATCTATACCAAAACAGGAGACAAAGGAGAAACTGGGCTTATTGGCGGCAAGCGGATATCAAAGAGCGATCCAAGAATAATTGCCTACGGCTCAATAGATGAACTGAATTCAAACATTGGTCTAATCATTTCAGTGTTACGTAAAAGAAACAAGAATATGTTTTTAGATTTAATAGATGTTCTTGTAAAAGTTCAAAATGATCTATTTATTATTGGATCTGATTTAGCTGATCCTACGCCGTTTCTTGAAAGGAACGACCGCAGACCTCTAGTGATGGAGGACATGGCTTCATATCTAGAATGCGTTATTGATAAATTTGAATCAGAACTTTCACCTATCAAGTATTTTATACTACCAGGTGGAAGTATAGAATCGTCTCTTTTACATGTAAGCCGAAGTATAACTAGAAGAGCTGAAACTATGGTTACCACTCTCTCAAAGACTAAAACAATAAATCCCGCAATCCTAATCTATTTGAATAGACTTTCAGACATGCTTTTTGTGGCGGCTAGGCTGGCCAACAAGCGTGTAGGAAAGGAAGACGTACCTTGGCGATCTAATAATGGTTAAAGAAACAACCTTTAAATGCAACCTAAATATCGGGGTTATTAGGTTTTACGACACATGAGCCAGATACGTAATGTAACATTGATTGTTATTGCTACGGCGGTTATGGCTATAGTAACGAGTATTCTAGTTTATTTTGTAGATTATTTGACGTTAAATGTACGTGAGTCGACCGCAAGATTCGCTCTGGAGTTGCAGCAGAAACATATCCAAGCTTATAGACCTCAAATATCGACTTTAAATGGCGCAATGAAAAAATAAAAATATAAAGATTTAGCAATCTGCAAGAGTGAAAAATAATAGCCACCAGAAGAAACTAGATATAGCGGAGGAGTTTCTTGAATATGTTTTCGGGCTCAAATCTGTGAAAAGGACTGGATGGGTATCAAAGGTTCATGTAAATAACCCTGAATCAGTGGCTGACCACACATTTTCCATGTGTGTAATAAGTATGGTGATGTCGGATCTACTAGGGTTAGATACCGAAAAAGTCATGAAGATGGTAATGCTTCATGATTTGGCTGAATCTATAACCGGAGACTATATGCCAGAGGAAATTACTAAAAAGCGTAAATTATCAGAGGAAAAAAAAGCAATGCATTCAATTTTAGGTCTCTTGCCTTCAAACATCCGTTCGAATTATGCTAAAATATGGGAAGAATACATTTCGAACAGAACAGATGTGGCCAGATTTGTCCATAGAACTGACAAGATTGATATGATGATACAAGCGAAAATTTATTCTAAGCAAGGATACTCTCTTAATTTATTGTCCCCTTTTTCCTATTCTGCAGATAAATCACTACTAGACATATGAGCACACGACGCGTGCATGAATGCAAGCAAATACTTTAATGCGTATTAGAGAAATTAAGATGTCAGTATGCAATATTTTTCTGCATTAAAGATAGGCGAGAAGCGCGTAAAGGCTGCCCAAGATCTTTTGAGTCGATACACAGGTCATGCGTTGCCCGCTTTAGCATTAAAGGACAATAAAGATAACAAATGGGAACCAGTTGGTGACGAGAACTTATTTGCATTGGTCAAAGAGCCTAATGGATATTTGATTGCCTTTTGCGACAGAAACGGTATTGCAAAATCGATCGCTCAATGGTTTACCGAAGAAACAAAGGACGCTATCATTGCCAAGATCAAAACAGAACAAGATATGGATGAATATCGTGGTAAATTATCACTTCCAATATAACAATTAAAATTTAAGTAGCAAATCAACAAAAGTTACGTTTGCTCTTGATACAGAAAAAATACGAGCAGGAAATTGAAGTAAAAGGCCACCTTATAGATTCTATGATATTGACAAGAATCTTTGACACAGTAATGGATCTCAAAGGAGATTTTCAAGTTATTGAATTCACGGTCGGAAAGAAGAAGAGCGAATTTAGCTACGCTCGTCTGTTGATCGGTGGCAGAACCCAGCAACATCTTTATGAGATACTAGAATCGGTTTATAGAGAAGGAGCACAGCCTGTAACCGTTCAGCAGGTTATGGTCGAACCGGCGGTCAAAGACATGGTGATGCCCGATAATTTTTACAGTACAACTAACAATCCAACACAAGTTTACTATAATAATTCATGGATTGACGTGGATGATATCATGATGGATAAATGTATAGTGTTAAACACTGAAGAAAGCACTGCCATCTGTAAAATGATACGGGATATAAAGAAAGGAGATTTGATAGTCGTAGGAGAACGTGGAGTTAAGATAATCCCTCAAGAACGTCCTCGCGAGGGCATTGACATTTTTCAGTTCATGAGCAGCGCCAGTTCTAGCGAGAGACCGACTCTGCAAATTGCTCGGAAGGTTGCGTATGACATGTACACTACTGCAAGATCTGGCGGGAGAATAGTTATAGTTTCTGGACCAATAGTTGTCCATTCTGGCGCATCTGCATCTCTTGCAAAATTAATTAATATGAGATATGTGCATGGACTATTGGCAGGCAATGCACTTGCGGTTCACGACATTGAAAACGCATTAATGGGAACATCATTAGGGATGCATGTTAACGACGGAACTCTTGCAGTAAGGGGGCATAGAAATCACATGAAAGCAATTAACGAGGTATTTAAAGCCGGATCTTTGGAGTCAATGGTTCAAAATGGGGTCTTAAAAAATGGTGTAATGTATGAATGTATAGTTAACCACGTACCATTCGTGTTGGCTGGATCCATTCGGGATGATGGCCCTATTCCAGACGTCATCACAGATATTGTTGAAGCACAAAGGAAGTACAAAGACATACTAAAAGATGCAAAAATGGTGTTGATGTTATCTACTATGCTACACTCTATCGCAGTAGGGAATATGCTGCCGGCATCAGTTAAGGTGATTGCAGTCGATATAAGTCAACCAGTGGTTACAAAACTTCTGGACAGAGGGACTAGTCAAGCGATCGGGGTTGTAACAGATATAGGTTCATTCTTACCGATGGTTGTGCAATGCTTAGAACAAATGGATTTTGACGGTACAAAAAAAATTAATTAGATTGTAAATGGAACATTAGGTGTATTCTATTAACTTCTTCTTTATCAGGTCGAGTGTGATTTTTGGGTCTGCTTTTCCTTTTGTTAAATGCATAATCTTGCCAAGCAGGAAATTAGTAGCTTTCGAATTTTGTCGTGCATCATTCACTGCTGACTGTTCATCTTTGAATACCGCTTCTATTGCTTCTAAGATTATAGCCTGATCGGCTATTTTAGAAGCATTAGTCTTTTGTACTAACTGTGATGGCATTTCTCCGGTCTTTATTATTTGATTAATTAAACCTTTTGCAGTCGTTCTACTTATGATATCTTGATCCACTAGCTTTGCCAATTCGGCGATGTGTTTTGCTTCTATTTTTAATTCAGAGATAGAGGTGCTTCCTTCGGCGTTTTGCTCCGATACAGAAGGATTATTTGTATTGATGAACTTTATCAGGTCAGAAACGATCCAGTTTGCTATAGCAATTGGCGCCGGATAAATGGCGATTGCAGATTCGAAGAAATCTGAAAGCTCTTTGTTATCAATTAGTACCTGCGATACATGATCACCGAGTCCATAACACGTGATAAAACGTCTCTTTCGCTGGTCTGGAAGTTCGGGCATATTTCTCTTTAGTGCTAATAAAAACGAATTATCTATTTCGATGGTGGGGAGATCAGGTTCCGGAAAATATCTATAATCTTCTTCTGTTTCTTTACCTCTTGCTTGCTTAGTTATTTTTCTTGCCTCGTCCCAATGACGAGTTTCTGCTTTAATTTCGATTTCACGAGCAAACATGGTTTTTTGTCTAGTAATCTCATAGCTGAGTGCCTTTTCTACTTCTTTAAATGATCCTATATTTTTTATCTCAACTCTTGTACCTTCTCCAATAGAGACATTAGCATCGCATCTCACTGCGCCTTCCAATCTGGTATCACATATCCTTAAGTGTTCAACGATTGACGTAAGTTTATTCAGGAAGAGTCTGACATCTTTTGGGGCAGTAAAATCTGGCTCTGTAACAACTTCTACAAGTGAAACCCCAGCTCTGTTATAATCTATTAAAGTATAAAAGCTGTTATCCATATTGTTTTTTTCATAAACTAGTCTCCCGGGATCTTCTTCAATTTGAATCCTTCTAATCCTAGCGTGCTTAGTGGTTCCTGCGTCATATTCTAACTTTCCGTCGACACCAATGCTTGTTATGCCATATGCATTATATTGCGTTAACTGAAAGTTCTTTGGAAGATCAGGATAAAAGTAATTCTTTCTGTGGAAAATTATTTCATTTGGAATTTTGCAGCCAAGTGAAATTGATAGTAGACTTGCATGTTCTAATGCACTTTGATTTAGCAGCGGAAGTGTTCCTGGGAGTCCAGAACATATGGGACATATATTTGAATTAGGAGACATAAAGCGATAATCATTATAACATGGACAGAATAATTTGCTTTTAAGATATGTGAGCTGACAATGAATTTCAAGACCAATTTTAATTTCTGGTGCCATCCTATAGTTCTGGGCTCCTTTCAAAATTAGCCGCGCTTTCAAACAAGAAAGCTGCATTAAACAATATTTGTTCTTGAAATTCTCCTGCCAGTATCTGTAGTCCTATAGGAAGCTCTTTACTAAATCCAGCCGGTATCGATATTGCAGGTATACCTGTAAGATTCGCTATAACTGTATTAGTATCAACCATATACATCTTTAATGGGTCATCTATCTTCTCACCAAATTTGAATGGCAGAACAGGCATTGTAGGCCCTATCAAAATGTCAAACCTCTTGAATAATGATGCAATCTCTTGTTTCAATATAGTCCTGACCTTTTGGGCTTTAAGATAATATTTTCCATAGTATCCTGACGATAACACATATGATCCAGCAATTATTCTCCTCTTAACTTCCTGACCGAAGTTACTCCTGACTTTTGCCAAATACGCATTCCATTCATAGCTATCAGAACCTAGGTCAAAACCGTAGCGAATATTGTCATATCTAGCGAGATTACTGCTGCACTCGGCCATTGCTATAGTGTAGTATGAAGCAAGAGCGTATTCAATAGACTTCATTGATGTTTCTTCGCATTCACAGTCTCGGCTTGAAAACAAATCCATTGCTGAATAAATGCACTTCGAAATTTCAGGCTCAGCCCCTTCAACCATCTCTTTCAGTAGCCCTATACGGATCTTTCCGTTAGGGTTTACGGTATATTTTGGTATTTCTTTATCAATTGTAGTTTGATCATAAATATCCGTACCAGAGATGGAGTTCATAACCATAACAACATCTGAGACGGTCTTACCCATTGGTCCCACCTGTTCAAGACTATTCGCGTATGATATAAGACCAAATCGGCTAACAAGGCCATATGTAGGCTTGAGACCCACAACAGAGCAAAAACTAGCAGGACATCTCACTGATCCGCCTGTGTCAGAACCGAGAGAGATAGCACATTCTGATGCCGCCACGCTTGCTCCGCTGCCGCCTGACGAACCTCCAGGCACTAATGTTGTATTCCATGGATTATGGGTTGATCCGTAAATACTGAATTCCGTTGTGGATCCCATTGCAAATTCATCAAGATTTAATTTTCCCACTACTATTGCACCATCATCTTTCAGTTTCCTTACGACAGTAGCATCATACGGTGGAACGTAATGTTGGAGCATTTTTGATGCACAAGTAGTTCTTAAGCCTCTCGTACATATATTATCCTTGACACCTACTGCAACTCCCGCAAGAGATCCTATATTTTTTTCATCTTCTCGATTCCGAACTTTTTTATCTATGATCCGTGCTTTTTCTATTGCTCCGCTTTTATCTACAATTACAAATGCATTAACCTTATCATCAATTTTTTCTATTCTTTCTAGGACTTGAAGGATATATTCTTCTGCAGAAAACTCTTCATTTATAATACCTTTGACGATTTGCTCTGCTGTAAGGCTGCATAAATTTATCAATTTAGCTCAACCTTGGGCCCTTTATAAAACCGTCCTTCTTATTTTTAGAACCCTCTAGTGGATCTGCTTTGAATGGTTCAACCCGATCTTTTCTTAATTCAGAAATATTTTTCCTTGAACGGACAGATTCAATATGAGATAATGATATATTATCCAATTTATTGAGGTATCCTATTATTTCCTCGATCTGTAATGTATATTTTGAAATCTCTTCTTCTGTTAGTTCTAGCTTTGAAAGCCATCCCAGATGTTTTATCTCCTCCCTTGACACCATGTATTATCTTCTCCCTTTTTTCTATACTTATAGTAAGCACCTGTCTTCTTAAGGAGTTAACCTATCTATATCACGAGGGTAGAATGATACGTCCCGGATATTTTCGATTTTTGTAATAGCCATTATTAAACGTTCTAGACCGACGCCGAAGCCTGCATGGGGCGGAACACCATAATCAAATACTCTAAGGTGATAATCAAATGCTTGTGTATTCAACCCCTGATTTTTCATCCTTTCTAATAAATCATCTTTTTTATTTATTCTTGTACTACCGGATGATATCTCTAGACTACCGTACATCAAATCAAATGATTCACATATACTTCGATCTGTAATCTTTGGCTTTACATAAAATGGCTTTATCGCAGTTGGCCAGTCAATAATGAAGTAAAACCCGTTAATTGTGTCGCTTAGTATGTTTTTCATGATTTGGGGAGAAAGGTCGTCTCCCCATCTAATATTCTCTCCTGCCCTTTGTAATTTATCTATTGTATCAGAATAAGAATATCTTGCCAGCGGTAGTTTAATAGCCGGTAATTCAAGACCCAGTTCAAGCAAGTCATTTTTGTTCCTCTCGCTAAGCGAATTAATAATGTGCAATATCATTCTCTCAAGCAGTGTCATGATATCACCATAATCAACAAATGCCTCTTCAACATCAATAGATGTTGCTTCTGAAAGATGTCTGTTGGTACGAGAAGGCTCTGCTCTAAAAATTTGGCCTATTTCATATACATTCTCAAATGCCATGGTCAATTGCTCTTTATAAAGCTGTGGACTCTGCGCCAAAAAAGCCTCTCTGTCATAGTAAAATATTGGAAATAGCGTTGCCCCACCTTCTGTAGCAGTGGCAATTATTTTAGGAGTGTTTGTCTCCATAAATCCTTGCATTTCAAGAAATTCTCTGATGGCATTCAAAGATGAATTTCGAATATGAAAAATGCTCTGTAGAACATTTCTACGAAGGTCTACTGCCCGTAGATTCAACCTCGTATCAATGCCAACAGATGATATTTTACTTTTAACAAGAAAAGGAGCTGCCTTCTTTGCTATAGAAAATACCTTTATTTCTACAGGGACGACCTCTGCACCGTTGGGTGCTTTTTCCTGAGACCGAACCTTTCCTCGTATTGCCATCGTGCTATGTTCTCTTACTTGCCTTATTTGCTCTAGCAATGGCTCAGTACATTCGATCTTCTTTGCAATTACTTGTATCTCCCCATATCTGTCTCTTATCATTATGAATCTAATATTGCCGTGGTCTCGGATTGCAGAAACCCAACCCATTATTATTACCTCAACACCATCGAGTGACATAGTGATTTCATGTGAATAATGTGTCCTTCTCCATTTCCCCAGCTCCTCTTCTCGAATTAAATCCGTCAATTCTAAAAACCCGACCAGACGTTGAATCTATACTGACACATTAATTTAACCTTTCAATGTACAAGTAATCTAGTAGTTCAATGGGGTCGGCCGGATTTGAACCGGCGGCCTCCAGCGCCCAAGGCTGGCATCATACCAAGCTAGACAACGACCCCTATATACACTCGAACTAAAAGCAGTTTGCTAGAGAGATCATTTTTCGGTATAATAAGTTTCGTTTTAGAACACTATTATATGCCGCCGCCTCTAGCAAGTTTATCACATGAATCTTCTTCTTGATTGTTACCAGAGGGCAGGAAAGATTGCGGCAGAAGTACGTGAAAATGCTCGAAGGAAAAATCACGTTGGCTCTACACTATTTCAAATTTGTGAATCAATAGAATACGAGATCAGAAAGAGAGGAGCGGCGCCTGCATTTCCAGTTAATGTCAGTTTGAACAGTATAGCCGCGCATTATACTGCCGAACCGGATGACGATATTGCCATAAATGATACAGATGTGTTGAAGATAGATATCGGTGTTCACATACAAGGATATATTGCTGATACCGCCGTAACTGTTTGCTATGATTCAAAATTTGATCCATTAGTAAAATCAGCTGAGGCTGCATTAACCGAGGCAATTCGAGTGGCAAAAACCAATATAAGAGCAAGCTATATAGGAAGAGTGATCGAGACTACAATCTCAAAGCAAGGATTTAGACCTATTCAAAATCTAAGCGGTCATTCATTAGAGCAGTACACTATCCACGCAGGCAGATCAATACCAAACATATGGACTATTGGTTCATCATTTAATCTTGCTGCCAATCAGGCATATGCAATAGAACCTTTCGTAACGACTATGGATGGGCAGGGTGTTGTACATGAAGGCAAAATTCGGAATATTTTTGGTATAACATCTCGTAAGCCAACTAAAGACAAAGAGGTGGATGAATTTCTTACTGAGCTTTGGAACAGATTCAAGACATTGCCATTTGCTCTCAGATGGCTAATTGACAAATATGAGGAGAAAAAAGCCCGTCGATATATAGATATTTTAATCAAGAGAAGAAATGTCCATGCATATCCTATTCTTGTTGAAGGCAATGGAAAAACAGTTGCTCAAGCTGAGCACACATTCATTCCCTTGGATAGTTCTATTGATATTATCACATTATAGTTATGTCATTTACAGTCATAACGGACCTATCAAATCTCATTTTCAGTTTTCGATCCTACATTAATAGGCCAACGATTTTTTGTCTTGCTTTTCAGATGGATACTCACCGTAGATCGAAGTGATTATAACAATTCCAGAGCACTTGTCACAGGTAGTGCTTCTCTTGTAGACATAGTCTCTTAGTTCAAAGATTCTTCTGGTCATATGTCCACAACTCTCACATGTTTCAACAGAATAAATTTGCGGAGATTTATTTTTCTTATTTCTCCTAAACGGGAACCACAAGTTCTACTGTGCAACTCCTAGTGTATTTCCCACACCAATAACCAAAACTGATTGTCCTACAAGAGTCTTATCTTCAATTAGGTTAAGAACGGCTGTGGTCACTTTATCGAACGAGTCAGAAATTTCTTTGCGCATAACAGATATTGCATCCTGAATAGATTCCTTTACTATGATGGCGTAAACAGGAATGTTAAATCTTGTTGCAACATCTTCGATCTGATATCTCTCGACCCCTATACCACCTATTGCAGCGCCGATACCTTCAGCAATGGTTCCAGTTTGTTCGCCTTCTAATTTTAATGCTGCATCTACCATTATTATGATATCAATTTTGAACCCCATCTCTCCAGCTAACCGTTGTACTCCTTCGCCTGGTCTACCCACAACTCCGCTAGGTCCTTCTGCTTTGAGCAGATACAGCTTTCTACCTCGATATTCATCCTCGGTGTAAAGAGTCTCTTTTGCAACTAGTTTCTTTTCCTTCCCAATCATCATTTTTCCGACAACCATTGGACCTATGCCATCTCCTATTGGCTGACCATTTTTAAATGCACTTATTCCATTTTGCAAAGCCTCAGCTTCTTGTAACAATAATGGCATCACCATTTGCAATTGCACCAGTACAAACATGTTTGTAGTCCGCTTACCCATGAGATAGAAATGTCTTACGGCTTTGTAAATCATGTTTAGAGCCGATGCTGCCTCCAAAATGTTTTCTGTATTTGAAATATCGGTGTTACTAATTTCATCTGCCATTGTTTTAATTTCTGACCGGATCCGTTCATCCTTCGTTCTCATTATGTGATCCAGCTTTCCAATGATCCCATTTGGATCCAGATCTACAGGCATAATCGCAAAATATTCAATAAACTTGTCGATTCTTTCACTAGGATCGATGGAAGGTTTAACCAACGTTTTTACATAGTCTATTGCTTCCTTTCGAGACATTTCTTTCATTGTTTTTAATTTTGACAAAGATTTGGAAATATCACCAAGAATCATCCATGATTGAAGTTTCTGGCCATAAATCATTAAAATGAAAATGGGCGCGAACCAAAGTATATACATGAAAGGATTGGAGCCGGAATCAGATCCACCACCAGGTCCAAAAATACCGCCAAGTTGTTGAAGAAAATAAGCAACCATATTTAAGAGTCTCTAATCCAAATGAATTGGATTTTTAATCACAATTAAAGGTTTACTTGTATGAAGTCAGACAATGCCAGCAAAAATGATTTAATGTGACACTGCTACTCATCTGGCTATAAAGCACTCGAGGATCGAACGTGAAATCCTACAAATAGAATATACGCTGCTATGGTCACAATATGCAGAATAATACATGCATATAGTTCTGTTATAAATATTATATTATTGTATATTGATCATGTAAGATTAGAGTCGATTTTATTTATCTTAAATGAGACTCCCTGCTCGTAAAGACCTTTGGAAATACTTAGTCGTAGACCATCTTCAACTGCTTTGACTCTTCTTAGATCTTCTATGATATCAAGCGGGATATCAACTTCAATTTCTACGTTTAATTTTACTTTTTTAGAATAAACCAATTTGCAGATATTATAAAAACGTGACCTATCAACTTTACCAAATGATGAATCAAAACTTAGGTTTGTTTTTTATCCATTTATCGGGATCATATTGATAGTTCTAAATAACTAGTCATGGGACTGGCCGTAGATTATAACCTCTAAATTATACTAAACATTTGAGCCCATAGCACCTTTCGCTTTGCTGACAGTCATATGAATTGTTCAATTTATAATTAGGTCCAGGATCGAAGATGCCCACGAACGCGTCTGTCAATATAGAACAACCTCTTGCAGAACTACACATTGGCCAATTTACCAATTTAATTGCGGTCCAACAATACTGATGAATAGAGATCGTTAAGGAAACAATACATTTATTTATTTTTGATTCAATTATTATTTACATATCTCATTTACATATCGTGCTCTACCTTTTGATGTTCACCTAGTTTATCTAAGCTATCAAACTTTCTCTTACACAAATCGCATACAAGAGGATTCAAATTATTGTCGTCATAATCTACGCCTGGTTCTCCTTGATCCATTTTAGTCCTATTTAGATATCTGTCAAGATATAATAAAGCTGTTGTTGTATTTTCTATAATTCTCCACGAGCAATAGATAGACAATGTAATAAGCTGTGAGTAGTCTATAAACAAGTCCATACAACAATGTAGTAAATTCTCAAGATCATATACTCAAAAAATTATAGTAACTGCGTGTTAAAAATTCTATATGCTATTATGAAAAAATTTTTTGTGTGTACTGTCGACCATTCTAGATACATTATCAATAATTTTTGATGATGCAGAGAGATGGGATCTTGCATCAAATATTGATTTTAGTTCCTCAGATGACAGGATTTTGGAAATAGTAGGATCTTTCTTTACGGCTTCATAGAAACGCTGTTCATTATCGTTTGATGAAAATGCAACCTTCTGTATATTTCTGTATGCTTCTAATCTTGGAATTCCTTTTTTGATTAGTGCTTCGAGAACAAATTCCGCATAGATCTGACCTTTAGTAAGCTCAAGATTTGAAGTAATTCTGTGTATATTTACTGTAAGTTGCGAAACAACGTTAGTCATTAAATTTAACATCTCATCTAACAGAATCATCGAGATCGGAATAATGAAGCGCTCATTTGCTGAATTTGATAGATCTCTCTCATGCCATAGTGGGATATTCTCCATTGCCACACCAACCTGAGAGCGTAGAATCCTTGCTAGGGAGGAGACTCGTTCGCTTTTGATTGGATTGCGCTTAACAGGAACCGCACTGCTTCCCATTTGACCTTTTCTAAATGGTTCTGCGACTTCTCCTATTTCAGTTCTCTGTAGATTTCTTATTTCAATAGCAATTTTATCGAGTGTGGAACCTATCAGTGCAAACAAAAATTGTACCTCTGCATATCGTTCACGAGGAATAACTTGAGTAGCAGCGTCAACAGAATGCAAATCCAAATAGCTAGCAACCCGGGTCTGAACATCCAAGGCTCTTTCTCCCATTAAAGAGCCTGTACCGACGACTCCTAGCGTTTTGCAAAGCAAAAAGCGTTTTTTACCTTCTTCAATTCTCTCAATATGTTTTGCAAGTTCTACTGCCCATATTGCAAATTTTAATCCAAAGGACATGATACTTGAATGTTGACCATGAGTTCTTCCCACACTAGGTTGAGTTCTAAATTCTATTGCCCTATTAACAAGGACAATTGCCAAGTTAATAATTTTTGGCTCTATAATATTTAATGCATCCCGAAGTTGCATTGAACTAGCTGTATCTACAACGTCGTTGCTTGTCAGCCCGTAATGGATCCATGGCTTTGTTTTGTCTGAACATTGTTCACTCACGGCCTCAACTAATGCTGCTGTGTCATGATCACTAATTGTCTCCAATTCCTTGACCCTTTCAAGACTAATCCTGCCAGATTTAGTCACTTTCGTGATTTCATCGCTAGCACTATAAGGTATGATTTTAGCTTTCCCTTGTGCCTTTGCTACTGCGGCCTCAAACTCAAGTTGATAGTGTAGCCGTTTTTCCTCCTCAAATATTTGCTTTATTTCTTTGCTTCCATAACGTCCAGAATCGATTGGTAGAACGGGCATATCTAACACAAATATTCGGCATATAAAAATAAACGTTGTTCGTTAATATTCAGAGAATATAAATAATTAACGCCAAGATTAGAAACTACAATGTAGATTTTTTTAAATCATGCTCGACATATTTGGGTTTACTCGTACATCAACTAAGACACATCGGTTTTACATGTTCATATTATTCATATGATAATTTATTCATTTCATTTCCCTTGCCGTTTTTACAAGTGCCTTACAGTTACTATCCTTTAATTTTGCATCCAACCACGAAACAAATTTTTCCTCAAGCTTTCTTCCACGGGAATGATCAATTTCATATGCGTTAATCGCATATATTTTTTCGACAAACGCACCAGAAAGAAACAACTTAGCAAATGACCATCCTGCACTAGCTACCGGATCATCCAAGGCAAAAGTATCACAATTCTTAGCAAAGCCACATATTTTCCGGTATTCGGAGAGCACTTGTATCGCCAATTTAGAATCTAGTTCAAAAGAGGTACTTTGAAAATCTAGTATAAATGTGCTAAACATTATCATTCTCATTGGCCATCCGGTACACCCTCATTTCCTTGTTTTAGTTTATCCGCTAGTGAAACTAATTTCCCATGATCTTCAATTTTTATAGTTGTACTAATCCTGACATTCAAGCCAACAGATCTAAATAAGGCTAGCAATTCTCCCCCTGATATTTTCTGCCTAATATCACCTATTCTAATTAATTCTATTATTTCGTTAATGAGGGATTTTGTTTGAATTGGAAATTGAGATTCTGCAAGTTTTAGAACTTCCTCTCCTCTGTCATAAAGGTAATCGGATATTACTTCTCTGTTATTTCTTTTACGTTGCATGTTTGACTCTTCAAACCGACGTCTTTCGATTCTAGCCTTTTCTAGTCCAGCTGCTTGTTCCCTTAGAGCTTTCATTTTACGAGCCTTAATAATCGCAATATCTGGGTCCTCTTGTTCTTCATTTGACATTAACCCTTTATCACTCCGATTGGAATTAACCTCACGACTTTAGTTGCGATCCCAAGTGAATGGGATACGTTGGCTACTTCATCAACATCTTTGTACGCTTCAGGCGTTTCTTCTACTACACCATCCTTTGTCAGTGACTTTATATAGATACCATTTGACTCCAATCTGTTTCTAACATTTTCTACACTGTAGGTTCTTTTTGCAGCAGACCTTGACATCGTCCTACCTGCGCCATGTGCAGTTGATCCAAAACTTAAATCGAGGGATTTCTTATTGCCTAAGAGTATCCAACTTGCAGTGCCCATGGACCCAGGTATAATTACAGGCTGACCGATATTATAGTATTTACTAGGAAGCTCATCCATCCCTGCTGGAAATGCTCTGGTAGCTCCTTTTCTATGAATTACCAAATCACGCATTCCTTCGCCTTCGACTTTATGACGCTCAACTTTTGCAATATTATGTGCTACATCATATACGAGCTTCATATCCAATTGTTGTTCGCTCATTTGAAATACTTTTTCGAATATCTTTCGTGTCCAGTGGGTTATCAGTTGCCTATTAGACCATGCAAAATTCAGAGCACAATACATTGCTTTGCGATAGTCTTCACCTTCTCGTGAGTTATTTGGGACACAAGCGAGTTCTCTATCTACGAGTTTCATGCCACGGTCCCTTAAAGCAATTTCAGAAATTCGCAGATAATCGCTACATATTTGATGGCCCAGTCCTCTTGAACCGCAGTGAATTAATACTGTCAATTGTCCCTCTTGTGTTAAGCCCATAGCCTTTGCGGCTTTCTCATCATATATTCTGTTAACTTTTTGTATCTCAAGGAAATGGTTGCCTGAACCTAAGCTACCTAACTGTGGCGACCCTCGCTTTCTTGCCATATTGGAAACACTCTCAGGATCGGCACCAACCATCCTTCCACCTTCCTCACAGACTTCAGCGTCCTGCTTCCAGCCAAATCCTTTTTCTATAGCCCATTTTACACCATCTATAAGGAGTTCATTAAGATTAGACTCAGTAAGTTTAACAGATCCGTGACCTCCAACCCCAGAAGGGATCGATCTAAAGAGTTCATTTACAAGATCTTTTATCTTTGGTTTTACATCTTTTTCATTTAGACTAGTAGAAAGCAATCTTACGCCACAATTGATGTCGTACCCTACACCACCAGGACTGATGACGCCGTCTTCAAGATCAAGTGCAGCGACTCCCCCTACTGGAAATCCATAACCTTCATGTCCATCTGGAAGAACCACTACGTTTTTTGTCACTCCTGGTAAAGTTGAGACATTTGCCGCCTGATCTATAGTCCTATCAGAAACCATCTTTGAGACGAGGTTATCAGTAGCGTAAATGATAACGGGGACCCTCATTCCCTTTGAGAGATCTTTTTCTATCTTAAATATAAAATCATTAATCTTCTTAACTCTATGGTTACCGCTTTTAGTTAATAATTCACTCATTCTCTAATCAATTGAAAAGGAGTTATTATAAGCATTACTTAGCGTTAGATTTTGGTTTAATTATATTAGTTGTGATCAAAAAACCAGTTTTCGCTATGCATGGTGTCTGTGAAAAATTGGAGTCATACCTTAATTGTTTAAAAAATAATCGTAAAAAGAAAAAGATAGCAAGTCTGCGACCCTAGTATAAAAGTCATAAAGTGCTTATTTCCTGTATGACCATCCTCACTGTATTGATATCAATGTCAAGCTGATCAGCAATCATGTCCTCGGAAATACCAGAAAGATGAAGATTTCTCACTATCTCCCTCTTTTTGTCATCAATTACATTAGATGGAGGATACAATGATAAATCTTCTTCGACTGACCTGATATATTTAGTGACCTTTTGCAAAAGATCATCTGAATTGGCAGCATGATCTGAGGAGAACACAAGCACGTGCTCCTTGACTGGTACAGTAATCATTTTTACTTTATCATACGCGTAAATAACGTAGTCCAGTTTGCCTAATTGAGAAATAAAAATTTTCCTCAAATCGATAATGTACGCAGATTGAGCCAAACTCAATTCAGGGTTTCTTCCTTTGAGATGTTCCTTAATTCCTTCTTTGAAGTTCCCGGCGTATAGATGTCCAGATTTTTCTACTATTCCGGCAAACCTGATTGCAGGATCAAGATTCAATATATTTTGGGAGAACTGGTCTGATTTCATATTTGCCATCACAGACGATATTCATATCATCTTTTTGACGTTCTGTTGACAACTATATATGTTTATATCAGCTATAGGTTTCCTCATCGATCTCGCACGTCAGATGTTTCAATCAATTTGGTATCACTATGGGTACGCATCATCAGAACTGGTTGCGAAAATAAATAGCATCATCATATTATCATAGGCCTTATAAAAACAGTAATAGCATCTAACATCGTTATCAATTTTGTGCAGAATGAAAAAGGATGATAAGCAAGTATCTTGGTGGTCTTGCATGCTGTCGTGGTCTAACCGCTAGACAATTCGGCTTTGAAGTATGCCTGGCTACTAAAATAGGAACTGTTTTTTGTGCAAGTAACGTGCAGCTTTTGCATGACCTATGGATAGTTATATTGAGTTTACTTAATACCCTAGACCGAAAATTAAATTGGTATTACATGATAATAAGAGCAGACATCTGTATTTAGTTTCAAGATGCATGTCTTTGACAAAGGAAGAAATTCATAAACTAGCGCTGATTGTCAGCTGGTTAGTCCAACAATAGAACAAGTCGCTAGGAATGTGAACACAATAGCTAAAGAGAAGAGGGAAAAACTGATTTCGGAATGCTTGAGGATAAAGGATATACTCGATCTGCCAATCAATCTTGTGATACATTTGTTATATATGCATACGCATTATTGCAGGCGTAAATAGTGATAACTATAATTAGGTACATACTGATATATCTTATGCAGCGTTTTGCTATTCGCTGAAGGAGAGCGTTCGGTTATGTGCGATTTGTTTTGCGAGCGGTGCGCTGCGCATCCCTTAAAACGGGTTTAATTGGCTTGAGCAAGATTTCTATGAAATCAAAATTGAGCAAAATGCATCGCGTTACCATGGTATAGTTGTTTTCAGAAATCCTAATGCCTAGAGATCTATGGCCATTTTTTGCGTGCTTAAATTAAAATAATTAATCTTCGCAGTGTATAACGATGAAAGTAGCCCTATCAGGATCAGACTCTAGAAACGGATCGTTACTAATGCAAATCAAGAGGACATTGGATTTATTGAATATAAGTGCACAATTTATGAAGGAAACGGGCTACAAATTGGCAAAGGAAGTCGATTTAGTTCTAGTAGCTGGCGGAGATCGAAGCATTCTTGACTATTTTCACAGAGTTGTAACAGATTCTGCACCCGTTCTTGGGGTTTATGAATCTGATGCCACTGGGTTTCTGGCTCAGTTAGATGTCAAGGATCTAGAATCAGCAGTTTTGAGAATGAAGAGAAATGACTATGAAGTGGATGAAGTCTTTCGGTTAGCGGTTAGAGTAGATGGAAAGGAGGTTGAGCCAGTTCTAAACGACGTTGTCGTATTCCCAAGCAAGAGCGCAACATTAATGGAACATGTACTTAGGATAAATGGTAAAGATGTATGGCATGATAATAGCGATGGTGTCATAATTTCTACCCCAACAGGATCTACTGCTTATTCAATGTCTGCAGGAGGCCCGATGGTGTTACAGAAATCTCCAGTGTTCATCGTGGTGTCTGTAAACTCAGTTGACAACACACGCAGGCCATTGGTAGTGCCTAATGATGTCAATTTGAAAATTGCAAATATCATGAGTAGATATCACTGCGATGTGGTCCTAGATGGAGGGTGCAGATGGAGAATAAAAGAAGTACTTGATTGCTACAAACACGAATTTCCTGCTAGATTAGTCAGATTAATAGATGATTCTTCGCCTATATCTCTTATAGCAAAGAAGGTGAAATTGGCAAAAGATCTACTAAGTGTACCGCCAAGTGCGAAATTAATTTTGAAAACACTTGAGTATGAAGGTGCCTTGAGTCAAAAGGACCTTTCTGCTAGAACGATGCTTCCTGAAAGAACGGTAAGACTCTCGGTTAGTCATTTGCTGGATCTGGGATATGTGAAGAAGAAGACATCCATGCGTGACGCGCGACAGAAGATTTACGAGCTTAGAATTTAAATCCTAAGATGAATAATGTGATGCTGCCTCCAGAAACGCCTTGAATACCTGCTCCGATTTGCCTGGCCTGCTGTTAAACTCAGGATGGTATTGCACAGCAAAGTAGAATTTGTGATTTGGAATCTCCATCATTTCAATTCGCTTTCCATGATCAGAATAACCAGATAATACCACACCATGCTTTTCTAAAATATCGCGATACTTCTGATTAAATTCATATCTATGCCTGTGTCTCCTATATATCTGATATGGTTTGCCGTAAATTTTAGAAGCGCCAGTATTTGGGGCAATTGTAATTTCATGTTTCCCTAAACGCATGGTTCCACCTTTATTCTGCCCAGGTCTCTGTTCAGGCATGAAAATAACTACAGGATTCTTTGTGTCTGGGTCTATTTCAGTAGAACTTGCATCTTTGAGGTTACAAACATTCCGAGCGAATTCTGTAATTGCCAACTGAAATCCAAAACAGATTCCCAGGTATGGCATATTTTCTTCTCTAGCGAAATTGACTACATTTATTATTCCTGCACTTCCCCTTTTTCCAAATCCGCCAGGAACTAGTATTCCGTCAAATTTTCTGAGATATACAAGATTGTCTGATATTTTTCCTTTGCCTTTTCCATTATCTTCGAATTCCTCTGAATCAATCCATGCAATGTCTAATCTTTTTCCAATTTGAGCGCTTGCATGCAAAAGAGCGTGATATACGCTCACATAACTATCTGGGAGTGTTACATATTTTCCTACTATCGCAATTTTTACCGTGCCGCTGTAGCTGTAAAATGATCCTGTAATCGACTTCCAATTCGCCCATTTTATATGGTACCTTGATAATGACAAATTTTCAGAAATAGCTTTGAGCATTCCCTGACTTTCCAAAATTTCTGGGACTTTGTAAATCGATGGCGCATCATGACAAGATATAACGCATTTTTCTTCCACACTTGCAAATAAAGAAATCTTGTGCCTAGCACTAGAAGTGAGAGGTGTTTTGCATCTTACAGCTAGAATATCGGGTTGAATTCCAATTCTTCTGAGCTCTTGGACACTATGTTGAGTTGGCTTTGTTTTTTGCTCACCCACTACATCTATAATAGGAGCGAGGGTAACATGGATAAATAATGTATTGAAATGACCATCCTCAAGTTCCATTTGTCTTAATGCCTCCAAGAATGGCAGACTTTCAATATCACCTATAGTCCCACCGCATTCTACAACCATGATATCTAACGACTCATCACTGGCAATTTTCCTCAATCGTTTCTTTATAGCATCTGTAATATGTGGAATAATTTGAACACATTGCCCGAGGTACTTTCCTTCTCTCTCTGACTGAATTACGTCTAAGTAGATTCTACCGGTAGTGATGTTGTGATCTTTTGTCATGGCATTATCCAGAAAGCGCTCATAATTGCCAATATCCATGTCGCATTCGCCTCCATCATCAGTGACAAATACCTCACCGTGTGCAATAGGATTCATAGTTCCAGCGTCGTAATTCACATAAGGGTCAATTTTAATACAAGAAACTTTCAAACCCAGTAATTGTAACAACTTAGCAGTGGAGGAGGTTATTACTCCTTTACCTAGTCCGGACATAACCCCGCCTGTGATAAAAATGAATTTTGGTTTGTTCGCTCTTATGTTATTTGGTGACCGCACATTAGATTTTGTGCGATGAGCTTTTTATTCGTTTTTTTGTTAAATCGAACTGGAATCTCTTTTTGTTCCAGACACATAAGTCGTAAAGCATAACTTAATAAGAAAATACATAATATATATATTGAATCTAAAAACAAATGCGGGAGTCTAATAACAGTAACCATACCAATTCAGACGGCTTAAAACCAAGAGGCAGAGTAGCGTTGGACATATGGCACAGAAATATTTCAAGGGACGATGAAAAAAGGATCAATTTCAAAATAAGTAATATTTATAAAGTGGATCTGGAGGAAGCTAAGGAAATTCATAGCAATTACCATTCAAGTAGGATATTATCGCTCCTCCTCGACTGGGCAAAGAAACATGGAATGACAGAATCAACATTTGCTACCGGTCAGAGAGATCTAGATATCCATGAGTTAGCATATCAGGTTTCAATGGGAGAATTAATAGAAATAGCTGCAGCAGAACTACTTTATAGACAGTTATGTGATACCTTCAAAATAAATAACAACCGCACAACGGAAGACAGGTACATCAACTTTTACAGTTAGGGCTATCAATTGAGAGTATAATAAACAGATCTACAAAATACTCATGCCTGAGTCACAGGCATATTTAGCAGATACAATAGGGTGAGATTTGATTTCTATAAGGCTTTATTGAGAAAGTCCATGCACTATTGTGTTACAGATGATCCTGTTTTAGTGCACAGGCCGATCAGGTCAGATCCTAATTTGGCCTTTCTAAATATATTAGTCTAGTATCAATTGTAAGTCTATTTGTTTTCCTGTCTATTTAACGAAAAATACTCATCTACAAAATAAAAGAACCAATAGAAGCGCATGCCTAGCCCAAATTTTTCTTATTATAATTATCTAAATTCCATTTAAGTATCCATCTTGATCTAACTTTTCAGCATGAGCTGCAATATATCTCCATATAATATCTGCCTTATCGGATTGAAAGTCCCATGGAGCTACCAATACTAAATCATGATCTCTTA
>DATFDI010000041.1:0-14437 GCA_035252175.1 Nitrososphaeraceae archaeon | reverse complement strand
GAATACTTTTACCATTTGGAAGGGCTAGATAAGTCGTTTCTCCAAATCCAGTGTTAGAACTTTGAGCATGTGCTGCATTATTATGCATAAATATAGTAGATGCAAACAATGATGTTGTTAATATCATCAACAGCATAGATGTCAGTAAGAATGTTTGTGATAGTCTAGGTAATTGTATCATTATTATATTCTATAGCAGAATATAGAATGCATGGTTATTAATGTTTACAAAGAGAGATATTTTTATTATTAGATGTATTTAAGCTGTAAATGTCCGTTATGACCATGCGTCTATGCTAGGGGAGAAATGTATATCATTTGAGGTCTTCTCATGACTCATATCTTTCCAAAATGCTCGTCTTGCAATTTTTCCCAGGTTATCTAAGAATAAGTTGTCAACGTATGGATCCGCTTAGTTGCAGTGGCGTACTAATATGTATTTGGGGCTCTGACCTAATATTATGGTATTTTGTTTGTAGAAAATCTAGCTATTAACGTTAGTACTATTGTATATGTTTATTTACGTATACGCCTTTTTCTCAATAATAGCGTATGATCGACAGTAATACTTCGCCAACTGAGCATAAGAAGTTCTATAAAATACTCATTGCTACAGATGGTTCAGAAGCATCAATGAACGCAGCAGATTATGCTATAGAAATAGCAAGGAAATGCGATTCGGAATTGACTTATATCTCATTCTTTAGGATATAACTATATTTGGTGCAAATCTGCCACCACATATAATTGAAATAAGACAACCGGCTAAGCAACATTCAGATAAAATAAAGCAAAAGTTATCAGATCAAGGCTATGATAATAAAATATAAATGAGAACAGAAATAATCTCTTCTCTAACTACAGTGGGTAGTATCGTGAATTTGCTGAAACGGAAAACATTGATTTGATTGCAATAGGTACCAGAGGAAGATCATGATTTAAGAAATTGCTACTTGGAAGCGGTTGCATCAGGTGTTGTGACTTATGCTCATTGTCCTGCAATGGTGGTAAAATAAATTTTAGCTAATCTAAAAGTTCAAAGTATACTCATAGCAATCGTCAGGTATAACAGAACCTAGATACACCATGATGGGCTCTATAAAGTAGTTATGATCTTAATGCTAGTTGTTTGAAATAAGATTGTGGTTGTCAGAGTTGCGATATTAAACTATGACATAGTTATAATGTTGCAGTAGTTATGGCAAACAGATACTACACTACGCCCGATTTAAGTATACATTCCACCACTATCTGCCTTTTTAAGTTCTATTGTAACTTTATCACCGACCTTTATTCCTATGTCTTCATATTCTTTCATACTCATCTTAAATGTAGGTGAATCACTTGCTGGGCCACTACCACCAATCATTTTAGAAATATTTCCCATTGCCTTAGGTAAATTCTTCATTAAATCCTCTGGGGAAGTAAATGCCATTACATTTGGCCCAAAAGGATTTTGCTGCTGTTTTTCTCCTGATCTGTAATCATTGGGATCGCTAAATGTGGCGTAAACATAAGGGCTGCCGTCCTGCGATGCCTCGATTCGAGCAACTATAAAATCTTTTTTCATAAGTATCTACTTAATTATCTAACAATACCAACTTATAATTTTTTAACATAACTGTAAGGATAGTACCCTTAATTTAATGGGAAACCTTGTTGTAACAATGCATTATCGACTTGTACAGATTAATTGTGATAATGTAAGGAGATCGTTGTAGTATATAAAACTAAATTCAAGAACTAGTGGATTTATTATGTTCATATCACATTTTAAAGTTGTCATATCAATCCAGATGATAATTCTAGAGCATCTCCTGCAGAAATGTTCAGGTGTTCAGCAATGTCCGGATCTATGCGGGCAACTTTTCTTCCAACATATCTCTGCTCAGCTACCTCTACAACCTTTAAGTTTATTACTTTGGTTGCTTGTTTAGTGTTATCAAGACTATTTTCATTAATATTGTTACGGTCGTTCACTTTTTTATCATTTTCTCTATTGTCAATACTATTATTGTCTACATTGTAAGATATGTCTTTCTTGTCCTCGCTCTGAGTTAGATAATGTCCGACTTAAAGTTGGGTATTATTCAAATATGTGCGCTTGGACATACCTAGTATCAGAGTATTATGGCCGCCTGCTTTCAGTTCGGCTCTATCAATGTTGTATTTGGTTTTCTAGCAAGATATGTCATACATATTTCACTTATCAGAGGGATCACTACAACTTTTGGTTCTTCTATATATCTTCAAGCGCTGCAGGGTTTTCAAGTGTTGTCAGATCCTGCTGTTCTATATCGTTAAACGCCTTTGCTCTAACTAATCGTCTGAGTAGTTTTCCGGTTATAGTCTTGGGTAGATCATTGACGAATTCAATAAGATTGGGACGGGCAAATCTCCCAACAGAATCTTCAATATTCTTAATAATTTCATCCCTTATAATATCCATATTCTCACTGTCATGCATTAGTGATCTATTGTTCAAAATTGCGTACACAGCTATTGTCTCGCCTTTTACCTCATCAGGTATGCCTATTGCCACAGCTTCAGCCACAGCAGGATGCGAAGTTATAGCTGTCTCAATCTCAGCACTTCCAATTCTGTGTCCTGCAACCTTGATGACATCATCAGTTCTGCCTTGCATATACCATAGTCCATCATAATCTACAAATATAAGATCACCATGATTCCATACATTCTCATATTTTGACCAGTACGTCTCAATAAATCTAATCGTATCATTTAAAATTCCTCTTGTCATCGAAGGCCATGGCTTCCTGATCACCAAGTAACCTTTGTCTGTATGTCTACCTCCCTCATCAAAAACGTCAGCATCAAATCCTGGAATAGGGCATCCTACGGTACAAGGCTTTAGGGACATAACTGGCAAAGCACTAACAATAGCGCCTCCAATTTCAGTACCTCCGGATAAATTGATTATTGGACACCGTTTTTTACCAACGTTTTCAAAATACCACATCCATGCATTCTTATCTATAGGCTCACCAGTAGTAGTCAGAATTCTTAATGATTGGAAGTTATAATTATCTATTGATAAATTATTTCTTATAAAAGTCCGAATTGCTGTAGGGGAAGCACCAAAAATTGTAACTCTGTGTTTATCGATTAAATTACACCAGGTGTTTGGTTTTGGATAATCAAGAACACCGTCATAAATTAGAGCTGTACCTCCAATCATAGGACTGCCATACACAACCCAAGTCTGACCAGTAATCCAACCAATGTCAGCATACCAGAACAAGATGTCTGTTGGCTTCATATCAATTAAAAATGAAGTTTGTTGCGCAGCAACTACAGTGAAACCCCCATGTACTTGAATAGTGCCTTTCGGAACACCAGTAGTACCAGAAGTATATAGAATAAAGAGTGGGTCTTCTGAATCCATAACCTCTGTATTACATTGCTTTCCGTTTAACCTTGCATCTACTACAAATTCTTTATAACTAATTATATCATTTTTAAAAAAACCTTGTTCTACATCACCACATTCTCCGATCGTGATTATTTTTGAGATATTTGTATCTCTTACGGCAGACATCCATTGGCTTTTAAGGTTTATAATATGAGATCTACGATGCATTTTAGATGAGGTAATCAACATCTTTGCACCTGAACTTTTAAGACGCAACTGTAAAGCTTTGCTGCCGTATCCTGAGAATATTGTCGTATGTATTGCACCGATTTTAGAGCAGGCAAGAAGTGAAAAAAATGCCTCTGGAACCATAGGTGAATAAATTGCTATGACGTCGCCTTTTTTAATGCCGGCATCTAACATTGAAGTAGCAACTAAGTTCACCTCATATGCAAGCTGGGCATATGAAACTTTCCTTATGTCTCCCCTTTCGTTTTCGAAAATATATGCAATTTTATTTGGTTGATTTTTTGTATGTCTATCGATTACGTTGCTAATTATATTGCATTTGCCATCTATAAACCACCTTGTCCATGGAATTCCATTTGATGAGTCAAAAGTTTGATTATACCTCTTAAACCATTCTAAATTAAGATCCTCATTTACGGCATTCCAATACCATTCAATATCTTCGTTAGATTTTTGTACAAGTTGGGTATAATCGTCGATACCGTGCTTCCTCATGAAGCGAGAAATATTGCTATTTATCCTATTCTCATAACTAGGGGTATATGAGAAATAGCTGTTGTTATTATTGGACAACAGGTTCATATTATGTTTGATAACTCCAAATATTTACTTATATGCAAAATGGATATACTTTAAAATGATTATCCGATTACTGCATCCTATCATTTGTATATTGGAACAGAAAAAGGCTACGTCAAGCGGTTACGATTACTATCATGCATGAGATACACTTTATTTTTTGTGATAAAAGGTATAAATTCGTTGTGCTAACGAATGCTGCTAGAAAGTTTATTTGGAAATATGATATCGTATAGGTCTTGTGATCGAAGAGATACGATACGATTTCAAAGAGCATCCAAAACAAGCTGATGATTTTGTCCGTGATTTAATCAAACTAATGATAATTTCAAAGATGAATTGTACATTTAAGAGCTCCTTATCAGGAAACAATTTTAGAAATTTGATAAAACAAATTCCTGGATGCGAGACACATATTGTAAAATATGGTCGACCAATTTTATATGTAAAATACAAAGGCATGGAATTTACTGATCAAAAAGTTACTTCACAATTCGTTAGAGTAAATGATTGTGTAGTTGATGTAATAGTGGAATCCGTGTTTGGAGAATTTGTAAAAAACTTTGATAAGATAGCATCTACTCCTGAAAGCAGAGTTACATGGGGTATAGTTAACGGGACTGATTTAGTAATAAACCCGCTCTTTGTATTGCTCAATTCGTTCATTAATGCAGTAAATGAATTAACATTGCTTAACCCACATAACCATGATAGTCTAATGGGAAAAAAATTTGGAATTAGAAATGCTAACGTTACAAAAAACACAATACAGTTAGAATTTACAATAGATGGACGATTAAACATAATGGAACTAAATGGTTCAAAGAAAATAAAAGATCATGTAATAGTTTTATTATTTACGGACTCACAAATTGCTAAAACTTTAGTTTCTATAATGAAGCAGTAGAAGATCCCAAATTTATTAGCTGCTGATTTTGTGCTCTCTATGGTATCACTACAATTATAAGAATAAATTCAATAATAGCCTTAACTAATACACGCTATTACTCAAATTAGTATCAGCGACACGTTGCAATTTGTCAGCAGATTAAATATATGATGTACTAATTATAATCCACCATTGTGAAGCAGTGCCGCGAATAAAAGTATTAATGTAGATAGAACTACAGTAATCCTACCAAGTGAAATTATTTTTGACCGTATAGATTGAATATATATATTGCCGCCATATTGTAACTCTACTTTCCTTTCTACCTGTGTATTGAGGGTTTTAACATGTACTACATAGGTAGAAATAGTTGTAACTACTAGAATGATTTTGATCAATAATATTATACCATACTTGGTATCAATGAGTAGATTGGGTTCTTCAAGGAACGAACGCGAATTATAAATACCTGTTATTATCAAAATGCCAAAAGACGGCATCGCAATCTTATTAAATTGCCTGCCAATTCTGATCATAAGCACGACACGTTCTTCTACTGTTCTTGTAATTGTTTTGAGCATAGGTGAAAGAACTATGCCAAGAAAAATTGAGCCTCCTACCCATATCGAAGCACAGGTTAAATGTAACCACATGATCAGACTATCGATAAAGGCCATCTCTCTTACTAATGATGTGTCATAGTATATTATCCATGCTGCCATGAAGAAGAAAGGTTTTAATTCACTTTGTATTCAGCTATGATAGGACAACTTCATGTTTCTTAGCAGGCGCAGAATGATTCTTATCGGTGCAATTGCAGCAATTGTTGTTATAATTGTTCTACTCCCAAGGATTCTTACTATCACATTACCTGCTAACGTAAACAATGTAAATATAAATCTCTCAAATGTAGAACTTGTAAATCCGAATATTGCAAATGATAATCGCACAATAGGGTTGAATGTTTATTTCAATATATATAATCCAACTCAGCAGGTATTGACTACATCAAAGATTGAATACCAATTATTTGCAAATGGTACGCCGCTGGGATCAGGAATTTTGTCATATGAAGATATTCCTCTTAATGGAAGGCCTCAGCTTTATTATAATTCGACAACACCATTAAAGTCGTCATTTGACATAACTTATTCAAATACTAGTGCTCCAATCATCAAGTTATTGTTAAATCTGCATACAGCAAAGCAAATAAAGTGGAGAGCCATAGGTGAGGCACAAATAGAATCTGGGTTCAGCTCCCTTCCCAAACAATTCGATAGTGAGCTTTAAATCAAAGCTATTATATGAAGTTTATCTGCTAGAAGAACATATATATTCTAGATCTCAATGAGGAAATATTTACACGCACTATTGAATACTTCTATTTTACAATTATACGTGCAATGCTGTATGTGAATCATTGTATGAAATAGGATCATATGTATACAAGTAATCCTACTCAAGTGCTAGCAACTCTTTTGTGAATGCATTAAGGTTCATTATACTACCATTATTACGGGTTTTGACTATGACACTATCTTCTATCCTTACGCCAAATTTGTCATTAATATATATTCCAGGTTCAATCGTTATTGTCATGTTCGTTTTCAAAACTTCTTGGTTTTTTATTCGCAACCACGGCGGCTCATGTATTTCAAGACCAATTCCGTGCCCAGTAGAGTGTATGAAGAATTTCGCGTAACCGGACTTCTCTATCACACTTCTGCATGCAGCATCGACATCATTACATAAGCCGCCGTCACTCACAGCATCCAATCCAGCCTGCTGAGACTGCTTAACGATATTATATACATTTTTCATTTCTGGGGTAGCTGAAACTAGGGCGAAAGTTCTGGTTGCATCAGCTATATAGCCATTATATCTCAAAGTAAGATCTACTACAATCATATCACCTTTAATGAATTTTCGATCGGAAACTTGTGCATGCGGTAAGGCACTATTTGAACCTCCTGCAATGATTAGTGGATTCAACGTCGATCTGTAAAATGCTGGACTGGCGCCCATTTTCATAGCTTCAAAAATTATTTTAGCTTGCAGTTCGCATTCTGACAATCCAACTTTGATCTCTTCGGTGCAAATCTGAAATAGAGCATCCAAAATACTGGCTGCTTTTGAGATGGTTTTAATTTCCTCTTCATCTTTAACCTTTCGAGTTTGGAAAAAAGGCTCCCTGTTTACAACAAATGATTTTTTGCCAATTTTATTTTGAATTGTATCGATGCTGTAATAATCATCACAGTCAGTACACACTAGATTTCCGTCGAGTTCAGAAATAATAGAAGAAATCATGTCACTACCTCTCTCCGTTGAAATAATTTCACAATCCATAGATGATCGTTGAGCTCTATCTGCTTCCAATTTAGGTGCAATTATTCTAGTTTTAGCATCATTATTAATAAGACAGATGGCAACTGCTTCTCCCCAGAATTGAGTAAGGTAAAAAACGTTTTCAGGCTGAAATATAGCTACAGCATCACATCCAATTTCAGTGACATGCTGTAAAAGTCTAGAACGCCGTTCCTTCATATTTGATGACATTCGTACCCAATACATATTTTCCAGTCAGTTTTATGACCTTTGCTGATCAAAGTAATTATAAATATCGGTGACATGCCCGTCTAATTGAAGAAGTAGCATGGAATATTTGGTTATGCTTCCTGGCCCCACGAATGTCCCTAACAAAGTTATGAATGCAATGCTTGAACCCATAATTAATCACAGAAGTAATGATTTTCGTGTATTGTATAAAGCCATTATAGAAAAAACTCAGAAGATATATCAGACAAGTGCTGATGTCATTTTACTCACCACCTCTGGAACTGGAGTGGTGGAAGCATCTGTTGTTAATTTGATCAAAAAAGGTGACAAGGTAATAATCCCTGTCAACGGTGAATTTGGTATGCGGCTTGCAGATTTGATTGAAATCTGGGGGGGCCAAGCGATCAGGATTAAATCACCTTTCGGTGAAAATCCTCCATTTGAGAAGATCGAGGAGGCTTTTGACCAAAACAAAGATGTCAAGGCAATATATGCAGTTTACAATGAAACATCCACCGGTACTACCCTTCGTTACATGGACAAGATAGGAGAACTATGCAGTAGGAACGGGGCATTTTTTGTAGCCGATGCGGTGTCTATTCTTGGCGGAGATGAATTACCAGTCGACAAATGGAATATAGATATCTGCGTAACTGCCTCCCAAAAAGCACTAGCTGCCCCACCAGGAATTTCACCAATATCTATCAGCTCAAAAGCTAAGAAATATATGCAGTCTAACCCGCCACCGACTCTATATCTTAATCTAAAAAGGTATTTCAAATACTATGAGGAAAACTTTGAGACACCATTTACTCCAGCTCTTTCTCTCTTTTATGCTTTTGATGAAGCACTTAATATAATTATAGAAGAGGGGATGGAAAATAGAATTAAACGTCACAAGATATGTGCCGACGCATTTTATGCAGGTTTGGATGCTATGGGGCTAACTGCATTTGCAAAGCCTGACGCCAGAAGCAATGTAGTAATATCAGTCAATTATCTTCCAGGAATGGATGATAAGAAGTTCAGGACTTTGCTTTCAGAGCAATTCAAGGTTCTAGTTGCGGGCGGTTTTGGTGAACTTAAAGGCAAAGTCTTCAGAATTGGATCTATGGGGGAAGTTAACAAATATCATGTCATGAGAACTCTATCGTCTATCGCATCTTCCATCAATATGCTTGGCTTAAATGCAAATCCAGAAGCCATTTCTGTTGCACTTGAAAAAATGAAATCATTAACATAGCTTGATTAGGTATATGATATATCAATATTTGATCTGTTAGTTACAGAGTAGCCAGGAAATGGGTTAAATCCATTGTGAACGTCTGATATTCCGAATCTTGGAATTAGTAATCTTGCATACTACATCATGACACAATAAATACCTATAAGCGCTGATTCTATATCCATAGCGACAGCGTTTTTAGTTACAAGTACCTAGTAGCATATAATAGTGTGTTGTTAAACTGAATTGTTATTACACAATTTTATTCTGTATTAGTATATAATAATGCAGTTATAGAAGAGAAAATACAAAATTATAAATTCTATAGATATGGTTGGTTTGCGATGTTTAACAAACATACAACAGCACTATATGCGGCAGTCATTGCATCAGTACTTGTTGCCTCTATGTTCGCTATTAGCTATGTACAACAGGCATTAGCACAAGGTAACACGACTGGTGGCGCATCTGGCGGCAATATGACCGGCGGCAATATGACCGGCGGCAATATGACCGGCGGAAGCAGCGGCGGAGCAACTGGCGGAAGCAGTAATAGCAGCGGCGGAGCTTAAAAAGCTCGATGCTAATCTGACATCAAATGGTGCATAATAGAAAAAATTACCGTATAATCTAACCACCCTTTTTTTATTGCGATATGAACTTTACTATTTTGCCCAATTTTGTAAGTTCGTGTATTTTAAACAGGAGATTTATGATACATATTATCTTTAATCTATATTAATACGCCACGAATTGGAACCAAGGTTGTACGAGTAATTCAGGTTATGTATATTATATACGTACTATAATATCGGTCGTTAAGGCCTAAATATAAAAGATGTTGAATGGAACTGTGACTAGCTTTGATAAATACTAGTCAATTAATCTCCTTCATTGTATAATATCTTTGGAGTAAATAGAAATTGAAATGACAACTATAGTTGGAATAAAAACGAAGGAAGGTGTTGTACTCGGCTCAGATCGAAGGGCAAGTAAAGGCTTTTTCATAGGCTCTAAGATAACACAAAAAATATCAAGAATAGATGATACATTAGCAGTAGCAATAGCAGGACAGTTATCAGACGCAGAGTACATGATTAAAGTTGCAAAAGCTGAGAGGAGGTTACTGGAACTTAGGAGAGGATTCCCATTTACAGTAAAAGAATCCGCTAGACTCATTGCAAACCTTGCATACTCTGGCCTCAAAAACTATCAGCCATATTTTGTGGAATTATTGGTGGCTGGTGTAGACCAAGAGGGTGCACATATATTGGCAGCAGATATGAGCGGTGCCATAACTGATGAAGACTTTGCGTCTTCGGGTTCTGGGTCACCCATAGCATATGGTGTTCTTGAAAGCGCATACTATAAGGACTTGACTAATGAACAGGCAAAACAAATCGCGACCAAAGCTGTAGCAGCAGCAATGGAACGAGATCCTGGATCAGGAAATGGTATAGATGTACTAGTGATTCCAAACTTGTTGTTAGTGAAAGAGGAAAACAAGGAGGTGAATAATTAGAATTGTCAAAAAACAGTAGTACAGGCGCCATTGGTTTTGGTAACAATAGCAGATTTCCTTACTATTATGGTCCTGAAGGTAGGTTGGTATTAGATAACGAACCCGAAAAGGACACATTAGCTATCAAGCCAAAATACAATGATTCTAACATAAAGTTCTTGAAATACCATTTACAACATTTGAACAGCATACTACCAACACTAGAGCAAAAGAAAAACAAGGAGGTGAATAATTAGAATTGTCAGAAAACAGTAGTACAGTTGGTTTTGGTAATAATACTAGGTTTCCTTACTATTATGGCCCTGAAGGAAGGCTAGCGTTAGTAGACAGCGCACTAGAAGCTGTTAATAGAGGCTCAACAACGATTGGAATCAAAACTCCGAGCTTTGCCTTACTATCTAGTCACATAAAACCTACTAAACCCTTAGTAGACCCTGCTGAAAAAATATTTACAATTGACGAACACATAGGCGCAACGGGTTCTGGATACATAGGCGACATATTGCAACTAATCGATGAAATACAACTAGCAGCACAGAAGCATAAGCTTAGCTATGAGACTCCGATTGATGTCAATTCACTTGCAAAACATCTTAGTTCATACTTACACAACTACACTATCTATGCAGTCAGACCGCAGGCGGCATCAATAATAATCGCCGGAGTAGACCAAACTGGAGTCCAATTGTATCAAGTAGACCCAAGCGGGACATTCTTCAAAGGAGCAGGCTTTGCAATAGGTCAATATTCAGACATAGCATTAGATGTTATACAGAAAGAGTATAGCAGAGAGATGGATGTAGAGCAGGCTATACAATTAAGCAACAAGGCAATAGAAAAAGCATTAGGAGAAAGACCAATGGTACAGACTGGAATCATTACAACTAAGGATAGGTCATTTAAGAGGCTAGTAAATAACAATCCATAGTTCTATCTATCTATCATATAAAAAACCAACAGATAGGATTATTGAGGGCCTAAAAAACCTTCATTTACTCCTATTCAATTTTTTAGCCAACTTATGTCACCCATGACCTTATCTGTGCCAACCGTTATTTCAAAAGGATTATAAAATAATTGCATTTGTGGTCTATAATAGACTTCTTATAAAACATGTTTGTAATATCTATATATGACTACCGAACCTAATTTAGTTGTATTTGCAATAGTTTCATTATCATTGACATTTGCTTTTGTGGCACCGTCTATTGCAGTAAAGACATTTCCTATTCAACTAGCATATGCTCAAAGCGTACAAACAACACCCCCAAGCACTTCTACGCCTACTTTTACCCCTCCAGGCTCATCTACGCCTACTCATACTTTCCCAACTGATAATAATACTACTGCAACAAATTCAACTTCAGGTAATGCAACAACAACAAAATAAAAAGAAAGGAATGATAATCCAATAAATGAATTGTTAATGGAGTGTCTCTGCAACTTGGTATATTATGATGTTATTCTTAGCTCCATGTAATGGATAAGCCTCATTAATTAGTTCAGAGCGTAACTTTAATACTAATACTAATAGTCCATATTATGTAACCAAACGATGTCTGTCAAGTGTGCAGAATGTGAATGTACGCCACAAGAATGCTTAAACATGAACCTTAGTCAACGCTGCAAAAACTGCACAAAGGAAAGTTGTTGCTGTACATTGATTCACCATAATTATGCATCAAGCATGAAGCTTTCGCTCATGGATGATGACAATTGCTGCTATCAAGGGATTTGCAAAAATGACAGTAATAATACCACAACAAAAGAGATTAGTACAAAGAATAAAAAATCGTTATCTGAATTCTTCAGGCATGTAAAATCTATGTATGCTACTGCCCTTGGAATTGAGATTCTTTGCATCGCTGCTGCTGAAATTGGTGAAAACACCGGGCTGTATATTCTTGGATTCAATCATATCGGAGTCCCAATTGCATATGCAATGGGTTATGGACTTGCTACTTTTACTACATTTGCAACCATCCTTGGTCGATACAGGTATGGCACAGGCAACAGAATTGATAGTTGTTGTTCTGTATTAGAACAACGAGATGGTAGCATGGGGTTCCTTTCAAGTATCATGACAACATTCAGGAACTTTGGCTTAGGCTTGAAGAAAATGAGGGAGCTGCCAAAGCAGCCAAACCTAAGAGAAATACTGAAGACCAGTCTCATAATACTTGTTACTGCTGAGACTGCATGCATAATTACTGCTGAAACAGTAGACTTGATATTTTACAAGCAAGCAATTTATCTGTCAATCCCATTAGCTTTACTTGCGGGTGCGTTTACCATAGTAGCACCTGAAGCCTACAAGAAAATGAAGATGCAGGTAGTGAATTAATTTTTCCATGGGTAAGTCCTCCACTAAACTTCAGTAGGTTCGTTTAGGCAAAAAAAGAAGCTTTCTATGAGGGTCCAGTCTAAAACATTATTGGGTACTAGCTGTTAACAGTCAAATAATTCAGGCATTTTAATTCTATGACCCTCACATTAACTATATTATAATATCCACTAGGCCTAGACTTAATGCATAAATACAACATTCCTAGACGACTTGTATTCTATGTCTAAAACGTTCATTTCGTCAAAGAAATCGTTTACGGCTATTATTATTACCATTATCATTATTTCAATAACCACGCTAGCGGCATCAACAATTGTATTAGCGAATGCAGAACAGATACAAGTACAAGATACTATTACAATTATTCCCGGGTCAAGCGATAAAAACAATCCTGCTTTTTTTGATGTAACGTATTACCCAATTCATATAGGAAAAGAAATGAGATGGTATAATGCGGATGATGTTAACCACAAAATAATAATTTCAAGTGGAAATGAAACAACTCCATCTGGAATAGAAAATAAAAAATTATTCGAATCTGGAGACATCAAGCCCAAAACTTCATTTACATACAAATTTGACAAAGAAGGTACATACCGTTTCTCTTCTCCTACTTACCCATGGATGCATGGTAACATGATTGCTTCAAATGATATTTCTACAACCGCCGTAACTAATAATTTAAACAATAGTGTGGCTATCCAGCTCTCATGGTATCCGGCTAAACCAAAGGCAGGACCAGAACAGCAGGAACAACAACAGATTCACTTTATAATTAAATTCATAAACGAAAAAACAAACAAAATTCAAGACCATATAGATTATCGATTTGTAATTTATGACCAAAATAGCAATAGCGTATTTGAACAAGGACTTCATTCGGGCTGGGGAGTTGAACAAGCTGCATACAAGTTTACAACACCAGGCAATTACAGAGCAGAAGTCACAATAAATTACATATTGTTTGCCCCTGTAACACCAGATGTAGCCAAATTCAACATACACGTCACAAAGTAATACAATGATAATTTGTATATTTTTAATGTTAATGTTAACTTCTCTACAGATGAGGAAGTAAATATGATTAAAGAATTACCCTTGTAAGATATTTGCTCACATAAACACTAATCGCAGACTTTGAGCAGGAGTCGAATCTTAATTGTTGATAATAAGATTATGAGACAAGAAAAGAAATTAAGGACAAACATAAAGAATTAGTTGGCAAGAAAAAAGTTGTCAGAGTTCGAACCTGATTTGGAAAAGAACCATGAGGATGAAAAGCAGGAAGAGGATAATTTAGAAGAAGAATTGGTTGATGACGATGAAGAAATAGTCGTCAATCATGACGACGAAATTTTAGAATCTTTAACAGAAGAAGATTGATAATTATGAATTAATTATTATTACTAAATCATGACAAGTAATCAAAAAATCAAGTATTTTGCAAATGTGGCGCCCAAGGGTGAAAGTACAAAAAATGTAGTGGATAGATTAAATGCGTTTATCTCGAGTGAGAACATAAACGCTAAAGCTATTTCTGGAATTGAACGTGGTATATTATTGATGTATGAGGAGCAATAATAATAAAAATAAAAGTTTTAGATAACAACTCCATTGATTAATTGATTAATTAATCAGCTATGGAATTATAATCGACTGATGTACAATGTCATAACACGGGCCGGGTGCTACTC
>DATFDI010000040.1:0-84717 GCA_035252175.1 Nitrososphaeraceae archaeon | reverse complement strand
ATCTGGCAAGAATTCTCTTACCTTTTTTAGAAAGTCTCCGTAACCACAACCGACGTCTACATATTTAGGCTCATTTGAAATCGCCTTTGCAATTTGTATTACCCTTAGTACATCGATCTTTCTGTATGCGAAATACGACCCAGCAAAAAATGGAAAAATGTAGCGTTCGTGGTACAAATGGGGATTGCTTTGTTTGAATCTTTGGTATTGCATATGGGCCTTTTGTAATTCATCCAGGGCAAAGGGCATGTTCTGTGCTAAGAGCTGTTGTTGTATTTCTTATATGTTAGGTAATATCGAAATCGTCTCTGGTTAACCGCTGCAGGACCCAGCTATGCGCTTGACGAATATAACGCCGTTCGAAATTTCCAAAAGGCTTATTAAGTTCGCTTATAATTTGGTGTTATGGTTCGGAAATTTGAAGATTGGTGGAGGACTGTTCCAGAGGATCTCAGGAATAAGTCTCGTAAGGGTGATGAAGCAAACAAACCGTTGCTAAATCAAGTTAACTATGTTCTTTTACATCTGCATCTAGCTGGTAAACACGACGCAAAGCCAAGTCATGAAGAGCTAAAAGATTGGCTGCATAGTGGTCAGGTAGATGTCCTAAGAATGAATGCAGCAAAGAAATAGGAACAGCTGTATTCACACTACTTTTTGTACATTTGTTCAGATACTATAAGAATTTTTAATTTTTATCTGGGTAGCAAGATTTCATTCTTTGTGTTGCCCTGTGTTATAACACTGTTTTATGTTTGGCGTAGCGTTTAAATAGTTTCGAACACATGCACCTGTAGTGAAATAGTATATGCCAATTGCTATAATTCCAGACGTTGATGAACAAAGATGTATCGGCTGTGCTCTCTGTGTAGAGATTTGTACTGCTCTTGGTCCTGATGTGCTACGAGTAAAGCCAGTCGAAGGATGGAAAAGAGGTAAAGCATTCATATTCTACCCAGAAAGGTGTATTTCAGATGGTGCATGTATAGGAGTATGTCCAACCCATGCAATATTCTGGATGAGACCAATGGAATATACAGCAGGACAACCAGTTCCGCTACACAAGAACGGTGTGTTTGATAAGGGCTGGGAAGAAGGTTAGTATAGAACAGATACGAGATAATAGCATCCCCTTTACATTTTTGTGGTATGCAGTACTTGTTTTTTATCAAAATTATCGCAATATTATTTAACTTACCTTAAATTAGGCATTTAACAACCGTTGTCCATCCGCGAGCGACGTTAGTATTATTATATCCTCCGCCGCCCAGAGCAAGCAGCCTCCCTTGAGAGTATTGGTGGGCAAGTTTATGCAGCGATAACGTCGCATAGCTGTGTGCATACGATGTGTAATTAAGATGTGTTATGGGGTCGCCACCCAACGAATCTGCTCCACATTGTAGTATGATTAGCTCCGGTTTGGCTACATTTTCTATGAATTCTTGAACTTTTTTGAAGGCGTTCACAAAATCGCCGTCGGTGGAATTTGGTGGCAAAGGTAAATTCAACTTGGTGCCTTGAGCTTCTCCCAGTCCCTTCTCCGATGCCGACCCGGTTCCAGGATACAGAAATCTTCCATCTTCGTGTATATCTGAAAAGAACACAAGAGGATCATTCTCAAATTCATAGTATACACCATCCCCGTGGTGAGCATCTATGTCGACATATGCGATCCTCTTTATACCATATTTTTTTCTGGCCTGGATAATAGCAATACCTATATCATTAAATACACAAAAACCAGCAGCAGAATCCCTGCGCGAATGATGCAGTCCTCCAATAGGGTTAAAGGCGTGATCTACTCCGACTGTGTTGCCAACGACCATGTCTAATGCCTTCAAAGTAGAGCCCACAACGTAGCAGGATGCTTCGAAAACACCCCGAAATGCGGGAGTGTCGCCGATATCAAGGAAACCTTCGCCATTCGTTGAAGATCTCTTAACTAGATCAACGTATTCACGATCGTGGAATAGCAATATAGTTTGTTCATCAGCCATTACCGGTGTTTCAATTCTAAACTGATTAGATTCGTGCAGATTCTCAGCACAGAATTGTGACCAAAATGCGTACAGTCTATTGGGATTGAATGGATGATGTAGACCAAAATTATATCTACCTAGATCATCTCCAAAGAATATGGCAGTTTTGCACATGGTCCAAGTAATACCAACTAAGAGCAGAGATATCTACTTTATGTACGAAGCCCTCTGCTTGTGAATGTTTTAGTATATATTTTTGCACAGCTTGGACTTTCTTTACCACCTGGACCAAGCCTTTAGGTTTGGCAGTACTGTATAATGGAATCAATCTGGAAAGGAATCACAATAATGAAAAATCCTAGAATACAAGTGTGTATATATTGAAGTCGTATGACAGATACGAAGCTTGTCATTACCGGAAATCCTGGCGTTGGAAAGCATACTTGCGCAAGATACGTAATTCAGAAGATAGGATCGGGAAGCATAGTAGATATTAACAAACTCGCAATAACCCATAATGCAGTTTTAGATAAAGGCAGTAAACATGGCTTAGAGGTTAATACAAAAAAATTGACTAAATTACTTGCCAGTCGATTGAAAGAATCGCGAAATCCAATTATAATAGTCGGACACCTTGCCCCATATGTTCTAGACCCTAAAGCAATAGACATCGTTACGGTATTGAGACGATCACCATATGAGCTGATAAAGACATTCGAAGAGAGAAATTACTCCTTTACAAAAATAAGAGAGAATGTTGCTAGTGAAATTATTGGCGTCTCATTTTATGATAGTATTCAAAAGTTTGGTAAAGAAAAGGTAGCAGAGATAGATACGACAGCCAAACAACCGGAGGACATTGCAATGCAAATAGTACTACTGCTGAAACGGAAAAGTGCTAAGAGAATCGGCACAGTCGACTGGATATCACTAGTGCACAAAAAAGGAGATCTCAGCAAATTTTTAGAATACTGAACGACGTATTCAGTTTCTTATATAACACGCTGGCTTTTTTACAATGAGCTTCAGTTAATCTTCCTGTGCTGTGGTCAGGTGCGAAATTTTACAATTATATATACGAGCACAGCCATGCAAGCGAAAACGACACTTTATACGGAAAGGAATCTAAGCGCAAATGAAATACTTAAAGCACCATCTATTCAAGTAAGTTAGAAAACAATTGAAAATCTCAGTCTTGGGCGCTGCGAAAGAAGTTGGACGTTCGGCCTTTCTTATGAAGAGTGAAAACACTAACATTATGCTGGATTACGGTGTCCTCTTGAAAAGAGAACCGATCTATCCTGTACATGTACAACCAAAAGATATTGATGCGGTCATAATTACACATGCGCACCTGGATCATTCAGGATTTGTTCCCTCGTTATTTTTGTCACAGTCTTCAGATATTCAGGTCCTCGGTACGTTACCGACCTTTGAGCTATCACAGTTGCTTATAGAAGATATGATAAAAATATCAGGATACTATTTGCCTTTCGAATATGTCGACTTGCTGAGTATGATGAAACATTCAAAGGCTTTACAATACAGAGAACCCTATAGTATAAAAGATGTCAGACTTACCCTACACGAGTCAGGACATATCCTCGGCGGTGCCACGGTTTTTCTGGAACATGGAAAAAAGCACTTGTTCTACACTGGTGATATCAATACAAGGGGATCAAAGCTTCTCAGACCTGCTGATTTAGACTTTGAAGCAGTGGATCTGTTGATAATAGAGAGTACTTATTCACAAACTGAACAGATGCCGAGAGAGCAATCTGAAAGAGAACTGCTCGAATACGCTCACGATGTAGTTGAAAGAGGGGGAACACTATTCATTCCTGCGTTTTCTGTCGAGCGAGC
Organism: Nitrososphaeraceae archaeon; assembly: GCA_035252175.1. Classification (GTDB taxonomy): domain Archaea; phylum Thermoproteota; class Nitrososphaeria; order Nitrososphaerales; family Nitrososphaeraceae; genus JAFAQB01. Next base: position 80,875 of record DATFDI010000040.1, on the reverse strand, counting down.
ACAAGAAATTGCATGTGTCCTAAAGACAAGCAACTTTCCTCACAAAGTAGCGATGGATGGAATGGCCCTTAAAGCAAACGAAATAATGCTAAGGCATCCTACGTTCTTGCGGGATGCCGACGTATTCAAGCGATCTGTAGGAGAAGCCGAGTGGATCACAGGATGGAGCAGAAGAAAGAAAATCGTTAAAGAACCGTGTGTGATAATTTCTCCTGCAGGAATGCTAGTCGGCGGTTCTGCAGTATTCTATATTCAGGAATTAGCAAGAAACAAGAAAAATGGAATTGCTTTGGTCTCCTTTCAGGGGGAACGTACGCCGGGAAGAGAATTACTTGAACGGAAGGTTGCAAGTTTCGACGGCAAAGTTATCAAATGCTCTGCGGACATAAAGCGATTTGAGTTTTCCGGACATAACAGCAGAAGCGAATTATTTGAAATTCTTGATAGGTTGACAGGGAACCCGAAAGTACTTACCGTTCATGGAGATGCACTATCGTGTGTCAAGTTTGCGGAGGAGATTAGGGAAAAATACGGATATGATGCGTTCGCCCCTAATGCAGGAGATGTTATTGAGCTATAAAAAAGCCAGATCATATCCGTTTATACGATTAATCTAGCGCTCTACAAACCATAATCGTATTATCAAGCGTTACTAAACACGATTTACATGAATTCAAACCTCGATTGCCGCTGAGAGTAAAGACACTAAAAAACTGAAGAAAAATAAATAATAAAGCATTATGGGACTATTGTGAGAGGCTGTGCCCAATATCCCGTTAGATACCTATTTTGTTGATCCTGAGATTAGTGTAAATAGTGGCCAAATGTTCCTATGGCAAAAGATAGACAATTCATGGTATGGTGTTTACGGTGACCGCATATTGAAGTTTTCCATTCCGGAACAAGATAAAAATGAGCTGGATGAAATTGGAAATACTCAATTCTTTTCTTTCCCGGAATTCAATAAGTGGGAGCGGCACGTTTTCAGACTCGATGATGACATTACAACTATCCTGTCAAATCTTTCTAAAGATCTCATCGTATCAAAAGCAATTAAAATGTATCATGGGCTACGAGTCACCAGACAAGAGCCTGAACAGTGTATGATTTCCTTCGCTTGTGCAAGCAACACGAATATTAGCATGATTCGAAGAATGCTGGGCAATCTGTGCAGAAAATTCGGAAACAAAGTATTTGTAGATGGAATAGAATTCTATACATTCCCTACTGCAACTCGATTAAATAAAGCGACTAACAACGAATTACTTTCCTGTGGTGTGGGGTATAGAGTCAAGGCAATTAGAGCGGTAATAGAAAATATTGTTTCCAACACGATAGACCTCGAAGATTTGAAACGGGCAAGATATAATGCCGCGAAAGAACAACTAATGAAAATATATGGTATTGGCAACAAGATTGCTGATTGTATACTATTATTCTCGCTTGAAAAAATTGAAGCTTTCCCGATAGACTTGTGGATCACACGTGCAATTTGTTTGTACTACCACTCGCTCTTAACACAGACTCAAGGAGAAAGAAAATACAAAAAAGAAGAGAGACCTGAAACTAATGAAAAATTCGCTTATCGGTTCAAGTATGAAATCCTTTCTGGGTTGATGAGAAAGTACTTCGGAGAGTACGCAGGCTACGCTCAACAATACCTTTACTATTATGTTCGACAGAAGGCGTCGAGGAAATGGTAGCCATATAGTGTATACATTAGGACACATGGGTAAGAACCCACTATACCTATAATCGCAGTTTGCAATTCCACTGTCAAAAAAGTCTTCTTGCAGGCCTAAACATGAAAGAATTATTATTAATGAAATTCATATGTCTGACTATGAGGCGTCGTATGATAAAAAAAAACAATCAGGTGTTTTGGTTATTTCAACATACCCTAACGAGCAGTCAATAGTAGAGATATCGAGAAACTTGATAGTTGCAAAAAAGCTATGTGCTTGTATAAGTTTAACAAAGGTTAGATCCATTTACTACTGGAATAACAAATTAGAAGACCAAGAGGAATTCATGGTTTTTTTTAAAACTACTAAATCGCGCGCGTGTGTTTTGAAAAAGGAAATCAAGAGACTTCATCCTTACGATCTGCCTGAAATATTAGAGCTAAGGCTGGATGATATTTCTACAGATTACCTATCGTGGTTAGAACAAGCCACAACGGTGTAATTGGACGCAAAAATGCAGAGTAAGGAAGCTGGAATTATATTGTTCACCTACCTGAACGTAAATGGATGGCATACCTGAGCAATGCCACAATTCCACCCAGCGAAGAGACCCTCAAGCCAATGTCTGTAGACGAATCTACGGCAAAGATTTTCGCACCGTGTGCCTCTGCTGAATTTAACAGCTTTATCACGCTGTTTTCTTCAACACTCTTAAAGATCGAATCTGAGAATACTATGGATTCTATAGCATTTTTTGATATGGCATCAGATACTTCTTCCATACCCATGGAATATTTGATTTCCCCTTTGTGAACAAGACGCATTATCTCATCCAAAATAGAAGAGACCGTCGCAAGCTTGCTGGAATACATTGATTCTTTCATCGCAGGGGAACGAAGAAAGACAAAAATTCCGTCTTCTCCTGCGACGTCTACACCATCAACCACCGAAACTAGTTCTTTATCAAACTGATACTTTCCTACTAGTGAATTGTACAACCTGCGTTTAGTCTCGCCTGGTCCAAAGATAATAATCCTTCTTTCACTTTGATGGTTGTTCTCTACGATCCTTTTAGATATACTGAAAATAGTTTTCACTATCTCTCCAAAAAATACATCTATGCTAGTATTGTTTTTTACTGATTGCTCGTACCTCTTGCCACTTTGCCCTGAATAAATATTTGGTATAACTTCTAAGTGTGTGCCAAGTATGCTTGCGACCGCCGCTTCTTGAGTATCCACTGCCAAAAGGATGAAACTCGCATTATTTGTCGATTTTTTAAGAATACCGATTTCAGTGTCTTTCCATTTCCTATGTTTGTCAATCACTATCATGTCTCCTAGCTGCACAGTTAGGGAATGATGTGTTCCCTTGGAGACTAGCTCGTTGCTTGAGTTTGTAATTGTACCACTTAAGCGCAGTCTACCGACGACGTCATCGAGACTTATATTTTCCACATTTATAGACAGACGGACATTGACACGATTTCCTTTGTCAGGCCTTGCGTACTCTTTGACCTGCTTTATAACTCTTGTAGTGTCAGCTGTCACATCATCTCCGGGCTCTATTATTCGTCGCATGCTAAGAAGATCATCTGCATCATCTGGGATAGCGATAATGGCTTTGCCAGAGCTGCCTTTTACTTCTTTAGTGATCATGACACATTATTTGTCAATAATTTATTCCTAAATCATTTTTTCATTCGCCAAAGAGGAGGATGAGGCAGAATTATTGCCTTCTTTATGATGCACTGATTTCAGATAACTGTCTACCCATTCCTGAGTTAATACGCCAGATTCTACCAGATTTACCAGTGCATTCGCTGACGCAAAACCCAGTACCCTGCCCGATTTTTTCCTTATCTGCCTCCATTTAAGCTGGGTGTTACCGCTTTTTGAAGAGTAAATTATTCCGAGTATCTCCTTAGCATTAACGAATGTCATTTCGCGGATTCTCTTCAAGGTTACCTTGTCCACAGCTTCAATATAGATTGCACCTGGGCCTTCCTCACGCTCTGGAAAAACCTCATAATCTCTAAGATAACTGTCAGGGATAAACGACCTGCAAGTACTTACAATTATGAACTTTCTAAAATTTTCTAACGAAGCAGCAGTTTGTATGTTAACCAATATAAGTATGGAAGCTATTCAGCCATTTATCAATTTTGTGACCTTTCGGGAATTGAACTTTCAAGCTTCTCGATTAATTGATTTTGGACAAACTCCTAACTCAAGATCTACTTCATCGATAAGTCAGCAGGGCTAGTTTCGTCATTGTTTGTCCTGGTCCATTATAAAACGTTCGAACATAAAAACAAAGATGTCACAAGATATCGATGGTTAGTCGAGTAAAGATAAAATTCGCTACTATTGCAGGATAACGTGCATGCAGGCAGCGTCAATTTTCTCTTACGGGTTTGCCGTTTTTTGTTTGTCACTTGCGTCCTGCCATAAATAATGAAAATAATCCTTTGCGAACCTGGCGAGTCCACTATGGTCTGCCCAAATTGCAATTGGCTCATAGCTCCCTTTCTCCATTCTCCCTTCGCCTAGTAAAATCATGACTTGTCTTGTATCTCCAATTACTCCTCCTCCAAACATGTTATTCTTCAGTCTAACTTGTGCAATTCTAGACAATGCCCGTACAGTTTCCGGATTGGTTCCTTCCGAAGCAAGGACAGTAATCTTTACTCCCTTCTCATACAACATTCTTAGCATAGGTTGTACAGGTTTTGCTAACTCTTCGGTAACTTGAGGCAATGCAATGAGTAACTCTTTTTGACACATCTGTATAATCTCGTTTACTTTGGCTGCAATGTTATAAATCCCTCGTGCCACCCAGATCTCAGGTCGCTCCTTGGTGCCGCTTTTTTCATATATTGGCATCAACTCACCTAAAATCAACGTTTCATTATCTTTGATTCCATTTTCTATTCGCATCCGCATCGCTTCAAGAGCAGTCAACGGTGATTTCGGAAAGAATTTCTGTGGTCGGGAGCTACTGGATTCTAGCCAGCCCTTATCTTCTAAACTATTTAGAACATCGTAAATCTTCGAATAAGGAACTCCTGATTTCTTGCTTATATCAGATGCAGTCATGGAACCCATTTCTAAAAGCGATAGGTATACCTTAATTTCATACCCTGTCAAGCCAAGGCTTTCCATTGCTTTCCTTGACTTTTCGCTCACACTCATTTATTTACGAAGAATTGAATAGAAGCTGTATTATAAGCTTGTTTTAATCGATCGATAAAATGAGCATGTATATTTATCCTCATAAATATAATACTATAGAATAGAAGTCTTCCTGTATCGCCTAGTCTGATGCCTGTCTGTCTCACCAGCAGATGTGATAGTAATCAGTGTACGGTCAAAGCTGGTTGTTAGATGGGAAACATTGCTTGTTAATAATCGCATTCGCATGGGATCTTGTTAAACTAACCTAATCACCGTATGAGTTGTAAGGTTATGTTTATATACAAAATGGCATTTCTAAGTTTCAAGATACAGGTAGTAGGTAATCGATATGGAATTAATACAAATTTCGAATCTTTCTAGCAAGAATACAGCAGATAAGAGAACGATAAGGTATACACAAAGCATATGTCCGGACTGTAATATGATCCTTGACGCGGAAGTCTTTGAAAGAAACGGTAAGGTATACATGTTAAAGACATGTCCTACCCATGGCGAATGTGAGGAATTGTATTTCGGTTCGTATGATATGTATAGGAAATTTAGCACGTATTGGATGGACGGAAAGGGTGCACAAGCTCCAAACGTTATGATAGACAAATGTGCTTGCCCAACCAATTGCGGTCTTTGCACAAACCATCTATCACATTCTGGACTTGCTAATATGATCATTACCAATAGATGCGACTTGACATGTTGGTATTGCTTTTTCTATGTCAAGAAAGGTCTCGAGGGTGCATATCTGTATGAACCCGATCATGAGCAAGTTAGAGCCATGATGAAGACTTTAAAGGCTCAGAAACCGATAGCAGGAAATTCGATTCAGATAACTGGTGGGGAGCCTATGCTAAGGGATGATATAACCGACATCATTAAGATCATGAGAGAAGAGGGTGTCGACCATATTCAGCTAAACACCAATGGGATAAAGCTTGCCCTGTCACCGGAGACAATGAGGCAAACTAGGATGGCTGGAGTAAATAACTTGTACTTGTCCTTCGACGGTGTCAGCGCAAGAACGAACCCGAAAAATCACTGGGAAGTCCCATACACACTAGAATCAGCCAGAAAGTGTGGTATGACCGTAGTATTTGTTCCAACTGTGATCAAGTCTATCAATGACCACGAGTTGGGCGGTATCATTAACTATGCTCAGAAGAATTTGGACGTTGTTCATGCAGTTAATTTTCAGCCGGTCTCTTTGACAGGAAGAATGACTAAGCGAGAACGCGAAAAATACAGAATAACCATACCCGATTGCATTGAGCGAATTGAAGAGCAGACTGGCGGAGAAGTGACTACGGATGCATGGTTCCCAGTTCCCTCATGCATGCCCATGACCGATGTCATTGAAGCATTCAGTAAGAAGCCAAAATATGAGTTATCGATTCATTTTGCCTGCGGGGCAGGTACATATGTTTTCGAAGACACGCAGACAAAAAAGCTAATACCATTGACTAAATTTGTGGATCTCAAGGGATTGCTTGAGTACTTTGAGGAGAAATCAGATGAAATCAAATCTGGGAAAAACAGATACTGGACGATGTTGGAGGTCGTACGAAAGCTAAATCAGTTTGTCGATAAAACAAAACAACCTCATGGCCTGAACCTAGCAAAGATGTTCTCAAGTATACTACTCAAGCGCAACTTTGATTCAGTTGGCTCATGGCATGTAAGATCTCTATTTTTGGGAATGATGCACTTCCAAGACAAGTATAATGAAGATCTTGAAAGGCTCCAACGATGCGATATTCATTATCTTACCCCCGATCTGAGGATAATTCCTTTTTGCGCCTTCAATGTTATTCCAGAATGGTATAGAGACAGAATCCAAAAGAAATTCAGCATTCCAGTAGAGCAATGGGAAAAGGCTCACAATCAGACGCTGGAAGCAGGTCTATATAGAGGCCTAATGAGGAAAAACAAACCCGAGGCCCAGATGGGTTGTGCGCTTTCAGAAATGCACAAGTCGGCAAGTGAGGCTACAGGAGATAACCACAAAGGAATAGAACTTCGCAACGGCATGGCCGGCGCCTAGAACCTGCTTCCTTTTCTCACATTTTAAATACGATCCAAATTCAAAGTATCCAAGACGTGTTATCGATGAGGAGCTACATCCAAACAGCATATAAAGTAATATTTGAGTTAAATCTCGACTGAATGTGTCCCAAACCAAGACATTCACCAAGCGCAAGAATCGTTAAATGGATGTAGGCGGCCTACTCGTCTAAACCCATAATCACTCCGATGATGCATGTGTTGAAGTGCTAGGCTTTTGTTTTAACTGCTATAACTGTCTTTGCGACTATATCAGGTTTGTAGGCATCGGGACTTGCTGCAAACATCTTTAGAGTGTTAGGACCTATGGACAGCCTTTTCGTATCATTGTCGTTCAGCTCAATCATAAATTTCCCTTCACTTCCACGAATTTGTTTAGCAATCCCACTAATGACAACATTCCCAGTGCTATTAGATAAGTAATAATTTATGGTGGCGTTATTGCTAGGCTTACCATCTACACTAACTTGCAGCTGGATGTTAAACGGTTGACCAATCCTAATGATTCTTGGGATATCATTAATATTTTGAAGCGAAGCCAATTTTGGATGCTCGTATTTAGCCCACTGTCCCAGAGGAAACGGATACGATGGATCACGGAACGCTTTGAGTGTAATAACTCCGCCAGATGGATTATAGCTATCAAGATAAAATGGCCCATTACCGATTACAGCATTGTTGTGATGTGTTATCCAGTCGATGCTAGCATCGTATCTCTTCTTTGCTTCCTCTATACTCACGACGCCTCTCAATGCGTTGGGAATGTAATTTTCAGCCTTCATTCTTTGAAGTTCGTCTTTTATAGCGTTTGCGTGAGACGGGATTATAACCGAAAGCCAATCTACACCCTTAGAAGTCGCATCCGTCCTTGAGAAAGCGTATTTCCCAGCAGTCACCAGTCGCTCTGACGCAGCCGTTATTTCCCAAGGTTCTCCAGCCCATACCGCTGCTGATCCTCCAATCTCATTGTTATCAAAATGCCAAAAGTCAATGTACGATTCCACTCTGTCGTTTGATATGAACCTAATGCCTTTATCATACTTGATGGCCTGAGCGGCTTGACTTGTGTATTCAGAATCTATTGTTTTGTCACCGGGGCCGGTGTTTGTCCCCCATTCATGCCCAAAGTAGTATGAATAAAGCAAATCGCTTTTATCCATCATTATCCCATTATGCCATTTACTATACTTCAAATCATATGTGACTTTACTAGTAGCTGTCGAACCGTTGTTATTGTCAGCGTGCGTCCAGTTTTCTTTATGCGGATCCCACATAACAGCATCCTTTGAAATTGGAATTTTTCCAGACGGCCCGTTTGTTTCAATCGATATCCAGGGTGTCCGGACGGGCATCACTTCTCCCGTATAAGGATTGACAAACGTTGCAGGATCCCCTATGTCAGCGGCCTCTATCACACTGTATCTGTCCTTGAACCCTGCTATACTGTTCCATGCGCCGACATAGATCTCTTTCATCCCCACATTGATTGCTGAACGATTGTCTGCGAATCTGGCATTGATTAAAGATAGTCGTCCTGGAATTCCAGCCCCGAAATCATTGATCAAACCGATAACTTTCTGTGACGCTGCGTATTGGTCGAGTACAGATGCTACAAATACTCTGACAGATTCTTGTATTCCTTCCCTTACGGCAGTTCTAAGGAGATCGTTACGTTCATGCTGAGAACTGAAATTTCCGAAAGATATTCTTTGTGTAATAGCATCTAACGTTGCGTTTTTGTAGTTCCAAAAGGAGGGGTTTTGATTACCGGGCATTTGTGCATTCCATGGTGCATACATCTGAGCTGCAGTACCTGGACTGTACTTTGCAAACCCTGATGACTGCCATAATTCAGGATAAATGTTCCATTTTAGATCTTGAGGATCAGATCCATATATCACACTATTTGCCTTGTTTAGATCTCCATAGTCTCTCACAACATTGAATCCTAAATTCTCCAAATCGGATGCCACAGCCTCGCCTGCTGACTTGCTATAAGAAATATCCTGACGGATCAAAATTTTGATAGTGACTGGTCTTCCGGCATAAGTCCATTTCCCGCTGACGTTATCCTTGTTAGCACCTGCGTGTGTCAACGCTTCTGTTATCATCTGTTGTGCTAATTCAGGACTATGTCTAAAACCAAATGATTGCACAGTATCAATCACGTTTAGATACTCTGGAGAATAAACCCCGAATGGATCCGTTCGTATACTTCCATGACCTTTCAGGATCTCGTTTACTACGAAATCTCTGTCTATCAGGTAGTTCATAGCAAATCTAACCTGTTTGATGGAAAAAGGATTCAACTCCCCAGAAGTGCTTCTCGCAGGTGCAGGATTCAATAGAAGATCCATAAAACCACCGGAGGTCTCATAGAGTTTGACATTCGGATCACTCTGTACATCTGAAACTACTTCAAGTGGAATGCTAAAAAAGTATGCGTCAATTTTATGCGACTTTAGATCCTGAAGGGCTAGGTTTTGATCAAGGTAGCGTATGAAATTCACTTGATCGATAAAAGCACCCTTTTTTTCAGGCTGGGCGTTAACATTTGAAGCCAAAAATGCAGAAGCTAGCAAGAAAAAAACAAATGACAGCCTCAGTGGAGTACATCTATGCACAATCCAACCTCGTTATTTCTTCAATATATTTATTGATATTATTGAGTATTAAATGACGTGTGCAGCTTTTGACACTAGCGTATTGCTAAAAGCTGTTCGATCTGATCACTGCCTGATTCGAGAGGTCCATGGTAGCAGCAGAGACCCGTTATACGAAACTATAACCAGTAAGGAATATTATTGAAGCATATGGTCAACGCCAGGAGGCTTTCTGATACTAGGGTTCAAATATCTACTCGACAGATATTTAACAATGCTTCCGCCCACTCGTAAAGCAGGCTCAGTATATGAAATATGATTTGGCAACAGTTCTGAGATCCCTATATCGTCTCGCACTCGTGTAATATCACAGTAAATACTAGTCGGGTATGATATTGCCTTAATATCGGTTCCTTTTTTATTCCACTGTTGAATAGTAGAACTAGGATCGCTCGATTTTTCCCAAGTAGGATCCGACTCCACAACCCATCTAGGAACCCTTGCCAACGGTGGTGACATGTAACTCCGTTCTTATCGTTAACGTTTTATTAAGATTGTGGAATCAAGAAGAGCGTTCGAGATTTATAAATAAATATTCCTGCGTTAACATGTCTATGCAAAAAGTCAACTCAACTCGCTAGATTTTTAAATATTTTTCTAAAAAATCAAGCAGACACGAGGAATTATAGTTTTTGGGACATCAAGAAATATTATTAATCATAATGTTTATATAGCAAAATAAAATATTTATATAAGATGGCGCGCATCGCCTAAGATTTTATGGTGAAAAATTTGGTAAAAGATATTTCAATGTTTAGTAATAGATGCCCACGCTGCGGTAAGGGTCCAATGGTTACTGATAACTCTAGCGGCGAGATGTTTTGTGGTAATTGCGGATTTGTACTAACTGAAAGAATTGAAGAAATGGGGCCTGAATGGCGTGCATTCTCAAAGGAAGAGCATGAGGATAGAAGCCGGGCAGGAATTCCGACGTCTCTTGCCATGCATGACATGGGACTTGCTACGATCATTGGACCGGTTGATAAAGATGCTTCAGGGAAACCATTGTCTGCATCAATGAAAAGTACCATAGAAAGACTAAGAACGTGGGACAGCAGGAGTCAGGTTCATGAGCCAGTGGATCGCAACTTCAGACAGGCCTTCAGTGAGCTAGACAGATTAAAAGATAAACTTGCAGTAGGAGACGCCGTTATTGAAAAAGCCGCCTACGTATATAGGAAGGCCCTTGAAAAAGGTTTAGTCAGAGGGAGGTCGATTTCTGCTCTAGTGGCTGCTGCGCTCTATGCTGCATGCAGGGACACAGAAACACCAAGAACACTGAAGGATATAGCTAATGCTAGCAATATTAAGAAAAAGGATGTTGCTAGATGCTACAGATTGCTAATAAGAGAATTGGATCTAAAAATGCCGGTAGTAGATCCTGTGAAATGTGTTGCTAGGATTGCGAGCAAAGCTGGACTATCAGAAAAAACCAAGCGCAAGGCACTTGAAATTTTAAAGAAAGCTGAAGAAGGGAAGATCTCTGCCGGAAAGGATCCTATGGGCTTAGCTGCAGCCGCATTATATGTAGCCTGTGTAATGAATGGCGAGAACAAGACACAAAAAGATGTTGCAGAAGCAGCAGGCGTGACTGAAGTTACCATCAGGAATAGATACAAAGGATTAAAGATGCATCTGAAGCTATAACCCTTCCCTCGTGTTCTATCTAGCAGACGTACTATTTTAGTCCCTTCTCATTATCAATATCTACCTAGCTGCTTCGATCTCGATTTTGTCTTCCAAAATAGGAATTAGAACATTCACTTTCAAAGTTACCCTATGCGGAGCCGCTCTAAAGTTAGACATACAAGATAGTCCGCATTAGTATGTACTATATCACAAAAGTTATCACTGAATCTCTATAGCAGATTCATTAAATCCCATCTTAACAAGATAGCCTTTAACGTCATCTTTATGATCACCTTGTAGCATTATGAATCCATCCTTTGCAGTTCCTCCGCAAGCGAATTTGCTTTTCAAATCTTTGACAATATGTTGAATGTCGCTCAGTTTCGGATCGATACCTTCAATCATCGTAGTCGTCTTAGAAAATCTTCTCGTTTCTAAACGGACAACAATTCTTGCGTCTTCTTTATCTAATTCTCCACAAGCACACAAATCATCTGGCAGACCACATTTTTTACATATAACCGCCATCTTTTAGTAAGCTCATCTTCTAATCTCCTCTTATTAAGCCTTGCCTGCTATGGATAGTTCTGCGAAACGGACACAGGTTAAGTCATATAGCTACTAAAGGTAGATCCAGTCAATTAATTCTAATTAGCTCCTAATGTGTAGAATTGTTTATAGATATATTGTACCAGAAAAAAACGGTTCAACCAGCACGGCTATACATCAATATATCGAACAGAATATATTTAAGGCTCCCAAATACGTAAATCTGTATACAAATGAGCAGCAAAAAGAAAAATGCTCCGTTACCGGCCTCTAGCGCTGGACTATTGAGATTCTTTGAAGATGAAACAAGAGGAGTTAAAGTTAAGCCCGAAATCGTATTGGGCATTGCTGGAGGCCTAATAGGAATATCAGTCCTAATTAGAATTCTGTTTCCTGTTTAATCATATATTAAATGTTTAGGTACAGACCTGACAGTGTATCGAACATTCACAGGCGTTGGTCATTTACAAGGATAAACCCTTCCTCTTACAAAGTTTCATATCTAGTATGCCTATCCTCGGCGGGAGCAATTATAGCCCTCCATTTTGGCTATGGCATTTTTGACAATCAAACAAACTTTTTGCGATCGCTAGTGCTCGGAATGATAGTGCTTACTGCTGCAATTTTTCTCGATTTTTTTGTTCTCCACGGATCTCCTCTTAATAAAATTTCAAAAGTTATCCATGTGTCCGCGTTTGCGAATCTTTTCTGGCTACTCATAGTTTCCGCAGGAATAGTATTCGACGTGGTTTTTTCAAAGAATGGGCAATCAACAAATTACTTATTTGAAGGGATGTCACTAGCCATTGGGCTCCGTATAGGTATATTTACATCGGTCTTTGGAGCAAAGCTCCATAAGGCTATAGCTGCTTCAGTTATACAGCCATTGCTATTTTTATTAGTTTTCGAAAATCCTCCGTTTTTTCTTCATAGCTACATACCAGACATGATAGGAATCGCATTTGGGCTGTCGCTCATTTCAATCGCCTTAACTTGGACGATTATTACGGATAGGTCAGGAAGGCCAAGACTTCAAAGCACTTTTAGACTCCTTCGAGCATTTCTTGCTGCTTGGACTGAAAATCAGCCAGCCGACATGGAGAGAATTGCAGAGGAAAAATCGTACGACCAGATGATTACCACATATATTATGAGACTTCAACCTGAAAGGTCGAGGCAAGTCTCGATTGTTTTACCGCAGGTTCATCCTGGACCATTTAGCTCGATTGGCGGGAGCAACCTGCCTTACGTTCTATATGCTTTCTTTTGTAAAACTGCACTAATACTGCACAGCGTAACGGATCATTCGTTTAACATACCGTCCAAAAAAGAGCTTGAGAAATATATTACAACCCTGTCAAAGCATACAACGCTAGAAGTAGGCAATACCTGTAGCATACCCGTGGAAGTAAGAATTGGCGAATGCACTGTAACAGCAATCGCGTTCGGCAAGGTTGTTATAGCTATCCTTTCCATGGCGCCTAAAGGCATGGAAGACGTGCCTGAAGTGGTGGGAAGAGAAATACAGCAATATGCCTCACAACTAGGGATCAAACAGATCCTCATTGTGGACAGCCACAACGCAATGGGGAATGTCTTAGGTGAATATGAGATTAATAGTTTAATATCAGCTGCAAAGAAATGTCTAGACAAGCTTAGGCAGGCAGAACAATATAAATTCAAAATAGGTTTTGCTAACTCCGATGGTGGCCATCCCGACCTGTCGGCAGCTGGTGATCTAGGCCAAGGCGGACTAGCAGTGTTGATCATTGAAGTTGAGAAGAAGACGTATGCATTAGGTTGGGCGGATTCAAACAACATGAAGAATGGTCTTCGAGAACACCTCGTTAATGAACTTAACACCAAGGGAATAAAAATGCTCGAAATCTGTACATCTGATACACACGCAACCTCTGGGAAGAGGACACGTCAGGGCTACTATCCACTGGGTACTATCAGCATTTACACTGAAATAGCAAACATGCTTTTTGATATGTCAAAGAGATCCATAGTTAATGCGTCTATATCTAATTTTGAACTCCTAGTAGCCAAATCGAAAATTAAAGTCATGGGAAAAGATCAATTCAATGATTATTCTTGGGCGCTTGATAAATCAATGAACATTACAAAAGTTTTTCTCCTAATAACTATAGCAATAGTTTTGTGTATGTTAATAGTAAGCTGAATGTACACATGGTAAACCCCACAAAAGCTAATAGCTTAATATTGGATGGGGAGAGATTTGAACTCTCGACCACCTGTGTGTGAGACAGGTATCCTAACCAGGCTAGACTACCCATCCACACGTCTATAACAACTACTTTAGGCTCCTAGAAGATTTTACGCTTTCAGATAATAAAATCGTACCTGCCAGTTCTGGCCAGCGGAGGTACCGTGCTGTTGAAGCTTTAGCAATAAGATTAAAGGACAAATATCCATCGTCAGGCCCTACTTGTATATCAGTGATTAAACCAAACCCTTGTCCTAACACCGCTCCTCCATCTTGCAGCTCTTCTGTGATATTAGCTATTTTGTCTGCAAGCGGTCCTTCCAATGCCAAGCCTGTTTCATTCAATTTCTAATTTACACATCTGCATACATAGAAAATTCATGTGGATGTGGTCTTACTGCAACTTCATTGTGCTCTTTGGACTCGTACTCAATTATCATGTCAATAGTTGTGTCTCCTAATATTTCCTTCAAGAACAATCTGTCGCTGCTTAACTCCTCGTATGCCTCCCTCAGGCTGGCAGGTAATTGTTTAATTCCGAGTTCTCTCCTTCGCGAGGCACTCATCTTGAAAATATCTTCATCGACAGGATCAATTATGGGTGTTTTCTTTTTAACCCCGTCTAATCCTGCCGCAATAATGGCGGAGAAGGCAAGATAAGGATTACAGGAAGGATCAGGAGCCCTAAACTCGATCCTTTTCATCCCTGCAAACTGCTGCCCTCTAAAATGATGTGGGATCCTTATTATCGCGGACCTATTACCCGTGCTCCATGCTACATACACGGGGGCTTCGTATCCTGGTACAAGCCGTCTGTATGAATTAGTTGTGGGAGCCACTATGGCTGCTAGAGCATACGCGTGGTCTATAATTCCGCCACCAAAATAGCGAGCAAGTTGTGATATTTCTGCATATTTGTCGCCAGAATCAAAGAATAAGTTCTTGTCGTCTTTCCAAAGGCTTACGTTGACGTGCATACCTGACCCATTGTCGAGGGCAATAGGTTTTGGCATCATTGTAGCAACCATATTATGTTTCTTCGCTATGTTCTTGACGATGTACTTGTAGCTTTGTACAGAGTCGGCTGCATTAACTAATGTGTCGAATCTGATATCAATTTCACATTGACCCGCGGTTGCGACCTCGTGATGGTGGGCATCGCAAACAATCCCGAAGTTATTACTCAAGACATCTACGCACTCATTGCGATAGTCCATAAGCGTATCACCCGGCGCACTTGGAAGATATCCTTCCTTTAACCTTAATGCATATCCAGCTCCCTCGGTGGACCATGGCGCTTCTCTGGATGTGATCCTGTAGCTCTGACTATGATAGGGTGTCATAGTATTAACCTCGAGTTTGTCAAAAACGAAAAATTCAACCTCTGGTCCCCAATAAGAAGCGTCGTAGCCCTGTTCATGAACATGTTGAGAAGCTCTCCTAGCGATTCCTCGTGGGTCCCTCGGGAAAGATTCCCTTGTAGAACCGCCGGTCAGCACGTCACATATCAACCTGGCTGTCGGATCCTTTTCAATCCAAGGAACAATGGCATACGTAGAGGGGTCTGGTTTAATTATCAAGTCAGACTCATGAATTTCAGTGAAACCACGAATTGACGACCCATCCAACTTGGGCAGACCAATCTTGAAGTCTTGCTTGTAAAACATATTGGCCGCCATGGTTGTATGATGAAACCTACCGGTCAGGTCTGTAAACTGTAAATCAATAAACTTTATCTGATCGTTCTTTAACTTTTGCATAACTTCATCAGAGGTAAATGTCAAGGGCTCAATTTTACCATCAATCACTTTATAAGGCAACTAAGAGATCTTTTTGATCGAATACTATAATTTAAGCTTATCAATTCTTGAAAGTACTAGTAAGAGTGTGCTCAAGTTGGAGAAATATAATGGTTACACCAATTAGAAAGGACAAGATGGATCAATATAAACAAAATAACATTAATGATAGCATTGCCATTAATGCAGTCACAGTCAAAGAAGTATACGGTTTATTACTAAAGGAAGTACAGATGCCCACTTTACAGTCCATACCTTTTGACATCTATAAATCAGTCGCAGCTACTTTAGAAAAGCTGAGACAACAAGAGTATGAGGGATTGAACGCAGACGTACGAGATCGAATAGTGAACCTTTTATCTCAATGTATCATTCTTTTACTTGATGTTCGTCAACGCAAACTTCTAGATCAGCCTACTCCCGAAGAATCTCAATATACTGAGGCGCCATTACTACGTTGGGCAATATTACCAGCAGTAGATTATTCAAAGCTCACCAACGAAGAGAAGTACATATTCGAGGCGCAAAGGGAGTTTAGTATGAGAAAAAAATCTATACTGGCGGCTACCCTACAAGGCAGACCGAAAGTACTTCAATCCATTTCATCAAGGATTATTTCTAAACAGACTGTTGTAAGGTTCATCAAGCCAATGGAGCAATTTATAGGAGTGAACATGACAAAGTATGGCCCATATCAAGAGGAAGACGTCGCAGTGCTACCATTTGAAAATGCAAGATCTCTGATGGAAAATGGAATAGCAGAACAATTGGAGGTTAACTTAGGCTTTTGAGATATAGCTTAGACCATCTGAGGAATTCAAAAAGTATTTTTAAGAACAATGAGTATATCTAAAAAGAATCGATTTGATTCATAACGAAATAGATATCGATCAGTATATTCTTCTTACCCTTTATCCAACTGCTATAATTTTTGGATTTGGCTTCGCTGGAAAGAAAAAAAAATTGCTTCAGTCGTTCACATATTTGTTGCAAGCATTCACATGCATCATATTTTCAATAGCATATTTTTTGTTAATACCAAATGGTGCAGCATACGGGTTAGCAATTGTACTCGCTTTATTCGGCGTATTGTTGTTGTTTGTGGCAAGGAAACACACTCTACATCCCGAAACTGAGCAGCAAAGCCACACTACAGCAAACTCGGGTATCTAAGTTCAACTACCAGCAATAAGGTATTGTCAGTCATAATTTCTTATTTACGACCCGGGACAAGTACTAGTAGCATAGAGCATACTAGTACAACTAGATCATATACACCAACCGCTAGTTGCTTTCCCAGACTCGGTGTAAACGCTAATAGCCTATCGGCAGCTTGCATCTATGCCATTACACAAACCAGACTAGCCACTTTTTTCATTGCTTTATGACGTGATCCTTTGGCTCCTGCTCAATGGAAGATATCCATGGTTTCAACAAGAAACGATCTAGTTTTACCAATTCGGCGATACCAGCGTTTAGCAATTGTTCTACGTCTTCAGAATAATCATAGAGTACTACTATTCGTTTTATCCCTACACTAAGGGACATTTTACTACATTCTATACAAGGGCAAAATGTTGAGTATAGTGTAGCGCCTTTTGTGGTCCCGGCGTTCCCAAACAATGCGCACTGCATTATGGCGTTCGCTTCAGCGTGCATACATAAACATCTATCGAGACTTTCCCCGGACTTTATTTCGCCCCTAATCCTCGCTATACATCGAGCACATCCACCTTCAAAGCAGTTTTTAATGCCAGATGGAGTTCCATTGTATCCTGTGGCTATTTGTCTGTTATCCTTTACTATTACGGCACCAACATGTCTTGTGATACAATTTGAACGAAGTTTAGCCACTTCTGCCTGAAGCATAAAATAGATGTCCCAATTTGGTCTTTGCATATCCATTTATAAAGAAAATAGCCATTGCTATAAAAGTAGTTAAACTATCGTCCTTTTGTACAATTTTCGTCTCTTATTGGCCAGCAAAACATGTCACAGTCGTGAAAAGCTAATAAATATGGTACTAACATAAAGTTTTGGTCTAGATTGCCACAGCAGTATGCACATCCCGAAACACTCGTAGAAACAGACTGGGTAGAAAACCACATGCAATGTCCAAATATCCGCATTGCCGAAGTTGATTATGATCCAAAATCCAACTACCAGATGGGTCACGTACCTAGTGCGGTCTTATTTGACTGGAAACAGGACATTAATGATCCCATAAGCAGGAACATCTTATCAAAACAAGCGTGTGAAAAGTTACTACGAAAAGTCGGAGTTAACAATGACACAATTATGATACTGTATGGTGACTTTAACAATTGGTTTGCTGCTTTTGCGTTTTGGGTCTTCAAGTATTATGGATTTAAAGACGTGAGAATAATGAATGGAGGCAGAAAGAAGTGGCTGCTAGAGGATAGACCGCTGACAAAAGAAGTTCCCTCATATTCTGCAGGAAACTTCACTGCCTCTCAACCAGATAAAAATATCCGTGTATTTCTCAACGATGTCAAGGAAGCGCTACATAAATCAGATAAGGGACTAGTTGATGTAAGAAGTGCAAAAGAATTCACTGGTGAAGTCTTGGCTCCCCCCGAATACCCTACGGAACATGCTCAAAGAGGGGGACACATACCTGGGGCAACCAATATCCCCTGGGCACAGGCAGTAAATGATGATGATGGAACCTTTAAACCTGCAGAGGAATTGAAAAAACTCTATGAAGGTCAGCGCATTACAACAGATAAAGACATTATCACCTACTGCAGAATAGGTGAAAGATCTTCACATACGTGGTTTGTTCTGAAATATTTGCTGGGATATCCAAATGTAAAGAATTATGACGGATCATGGACTGAATGGGGAAATATGATTGGAAATGATATAGAAATATGATCATTATCTAAACGGTCTATAATATGAAATAGATATTTCTAACAACAGAATTTATTCTCAATATTCGGGATTTTTATTTTATTTTCTTTATTATGAAATGAAAAAGATTTCCTTCCCTTCTCAGTTCAATGACGGACTGCCCGGTTTGTTCTGACCATCTAGTTATTTCCAGATCGGCTGTAACATCATCTGAAACAAGATGTACTACTTGACCAATTTCAATTCTTGCTAATAACTCGTCAAGCTTTGTAAGTGTGGCTGCACATTCGACTCCTATTTCATAAAGTTCATGATCAGGAAATGCCGCAAAGCATCTTATGTGTAGTTGCTGGATAATTGGCCTTATCTTTACATGACAATTCTCTATAGTCTCTAGCGCTTTATATTCATCGTATATATTATTGCTCGGTCTAATTCTTACAAACCAGCCCTTTGTGTATGGGTAATCATTTACAATTTTTGGATTATTAATTATGGAACGATTAGTATCTATTATTTTGCCACTTATTGGGCTTCGTACCACTCCGAAGTACTTGTTGCTTTCTACCGTTCCTACACTTTTTCCTCGTTTTATCTCTGTTCCTGGACTTTTTATTCCAATGTTAAATATTTTTCCTGCGATAAATGCCATAATAGTAGTAATGCCAACAAGCACAGACTCGTCCGAGTGGTCCTCGCTTGCCCAAACAAGATTTTCTACATCATAAAGAAGTTGATCGGGGAATATGCAACTGTCTATTTCCATATTATCTTGCTGTCTAAACGATTGCCCATTGATATATAATCCTATATATCTAAACTCTATCTAATATGATCCTCGTATGTAGCATTTTATTTTGATCAGATATTTACAACTCTTTACGGGAATTACAAGCCTTTACTTCAGCTGAAAGGTTATCGATAAATTATATAAATATGGTCGATATACTAAATACTGAGTTGCCGATCTTTCTTGATGTCCATAAGGTACCCTTTAGCGAAGAACATTTACGTGAGCTTTCCGAGTCGCCAGTCGACGAATTTGGCGTCTCGCATGTAAATTTGTTTTATAACAAAGAAGCCGACGTGTGCTTTTGTCTACTTAGCGCTCCAGATAAAGTAGCTGTTGAGAATCATCATGACAAGGCCGGAGTAACGTGTGAATGGATCACAGAGGTGTCAATGGCCAAAAAAACGTTCTCTTAGTAAGAGTCAACAAGTCTAGTTTGTTTTGCAACAATACCCGAGTGACAGAATGTTTAATAACGCTGCTTTAAATAGTTTATAGTGAGCATAAATTAAGGTGCTTACTGATACTACAGGATTTCATGGCGTCAAATTGATAGATGAGAGGCACGATGTGTCAACCCTGCCATCGCAGGTTATTTCAAATACGAAGCAAAGAATTGATTTTTGTCTAGACTCAGCGGGATTGACTATTCTTACTAATGATGAGTCATTTTGGAATTCGTTGAAATACTTGAAAACAAAGGGTGTAAGAGCAAGGTTCGTTACAGAAATTTTTGAAAATAGCATATATTTCTGCAGCATGATGATGAAATATGGAGAAGTTTTTCATAACGACAGCCTTAAGGGCGCATATATCATTTCTGACGGAATCACATATTTGTGCTATCTGCTAGATGACAACGGAAAGGGGCAGATAGTAACACAACTCTTCTATAGTGAGTCAAAATCTTTTGTGCAAGCACAACAATATTTGTTTGATAACCTTTGTATAAGGGCAACTCCAGCCAGAGAAAAGATTAGAGAAATCCGTAAAGGCATCAAGGGAGAATTTATAACCAATATTCATGATCCTTCAGAGATACAAAGAATTGCTGCCGACCTTTTGAAGTCCGCATCATATGAGATTCTCCTGTTGTTTTCCACGGTCAATTCATTTTACAGGGCCGAATATAGCGGATTATTAAATTTATTATGGGATGCATCAGAACGGGGAGTCGTCGTGAAAATACTAATACAGACAGACGACGATCAGACAGAAGAAGAGACAATACAAAAAAATATCCGGCAAAAAAAACTTGCGATCAATGTCCAATATATCAAAAAACTACTACAAACCAAAATTACAACCTTGGTCATAGATCAGTGTATCTCTTTAGCAATTGAAGTCAACGACGATACAAAGAAAACATTTCAACAAGCAACTGGGATTGCGATTTATTCAAATAATGAATCTACCGTTTCATCGTGCCTCTCTATATTTGAAACGCTTTGGATCCAATCGGAATTTGACAAGCAAAAAAAGGTAAAGCAGGCCTATTTCAAGATGTTCAAGGGCTTTGATCTTAAGGATGAAATATATACTCGTCGCTGGGCTTCAGGACACGTCAAAGATAGCCACAAAAGTGTTTAAGTGGCCCTAATATTCATGCATACAAATTTCTGACTGATGTAAAATGTTCTATTTCCTTGCTTTGTAATTTCAACATAGATGTATATTCAGCAGATCAGACGTATTTCGCCTAACTTTTTGGACTACCAGAACTATAAATTCGTGAAATCTCAGATTTGCTTGACCAATTACAAGACCTGGCATCATGTAATATAGCTAAATTTTTTTAATCAATGTGACGACCGGGCTACAGATACTAGTTAAATTTATAGTGTGATTATTTGATTGTTATGAAGGTGATAATGTGGTATAACTAAAATGTTATTAGCACATTTGTTACTATCAAGATTAGGTCTTTGCCTGTGCTAAGAAATATCGAAATGCTAAGCAGTCCAGAAATGGTATCAGCAGTTTATAGAAAATCTCAAGAGAGAATAGTAGAATTTAGGAAAGTGGTTGACCGGCCACTGACTTTGAGTGAAAAAATTATATCAGGACACCTTCAGAGCGCTGCTAAAAAAGATAATATTCCTGAACCTGGCAAAAGTTATGTTCTACTTCAACCTGATAGAGTCGCGTTACAAGATGTTACTGGTCAGATGACTATTCTTCAGTTCATGCAAGCCGGTCTAAAACAAACAATTCTCCCAACATCAGTTCACTGTGACCATCTTATACAGGCAAGAACTAATGCAGAATCTGACACGACTGCCGCAATTTATGAAAATAATGAAGTCTATCAATTTCTCGAATCGGCATGCAGAAAATATGGAATTGGATTTTGGAGGCCCGGTGCAGGAATCATACATCAAGTAATCCTTGAAAACTATGCCTTTCCGGGCGGTCTTATGATAGGAACTGATTCACATACTCCTAATGCAGGCGGGCTTGGCATGATCGCAGTAGGCGTAGGCGGTATAGATGCCGCTGAAACAATGGCTGGTATGCCGTGGGAACTTTTATACCCTAAGCGTATTGGAGTATACTTGACAGGTGAACTTAGCAATTGGACAGCTCCAAAAGATATCATACTACGTGTTGCTCGAGAGCTCACCGTATCAGGCGGCACAAATGCAATAATAGAATACTTTGGACCCGGTTCAAATACAATTAGTTGTACTGGCAAGGCAACCATAACTAATATGGGAGCGGAAATCGGTGCAACATGTTCAATCTTCCCGTACGACGAGAGAATGGATATATACCTTAGAGCAACTGGGCGAAGTGGTATCGCTGACCTTGCGAACGATCATATTAAATTATTGTCGCAGGATGTTGAAATAGAAGAAGAAATAGGAAGATCTGACAAATATTCTGAAAAGTACTTCCACAAGCTAATTAGAATAGATCTTTCTCAACTAGAGCCGCATATTGCCGGGCCTCATACCCCTGATTTAGTAAGGCCGATATCTAGCATGGCTGAAGACGTTAAAAATAACAAATATCTAGCTGCCATATCGGTCGCGCTTATAGGATCATGTACAAACTCTTCTTATGAAGACATGTCACGTGCAGCAGGCATTGCACTACAAGCTAGAGCAAAAGGACTAAAGGTAAAGGTTCCACTGCTGATTACACCTGGTTCTGAGATGATAAGGGCAACTATAGAGAGAGATCAGCAGATGGAAGTCATGAGGTCAATAGGTGCGACTGTACTTGCTAATGCCTGCGGCCCGTGTATAGGTCAATGGAAGAGACCAGAGCTAAAAAAGGGCCAACCAAATACTATAGTCACCTCCTACAATAGGAACTTCCCCGGCAGAAATGACGGCAGAAGAGAAACAATGAACTTTATCGGAAGTCCTGAAATTATTGTTGCCCTAGCTCTTAAAGGAAGCCTCTCATTCAACCCGATGACTGAAGACTTGATTGCCGACGACGGAACAAGATTCAAATTAAATCCGCCGCCAAAAGCATCCGAGATACCTGAGAATGGCTTTCAGCGTGTCAATAATGTGTATATAGCACCGGCCAATAACCCCGATAGCATTGAAGTAGTAATCAACAAAGACAGCGATAGGCTACAAAAGCTTGACCCATTTACTAAATGGAAATTAGAGAATTTTTTATCTCTTCCAGTACTTGCAAAGGTAAAAGGGAAGTGCACCACCGATCATATCTCTCCTGCAGGGGCCTGGTTAATGTATAGAGGTCATCTCGACAAAATCAGTGATAATTTGCTTCTGGGCGCCGTAAATGCATATACTGGAGCAGTAGGGGTTGGCAAAAACCTTCTTAATTCCAAGATAGAATCATTTCCTTATATAGCAAGACAGTACAAAGAGAAAGGGATTAACTGGGCTATCATAGGAGATGAAAATTATGGAGAAGGAAGTAGCAGGGAACATGCAGCCATGACTCCCAGGTACCTTGGTTGTGCGACAGTGATTGCCAAAAGTTTTGCAAGAATACACGAAACCAACTTAAAGAAACAAGGGGTACTTGCACTCACCTTTGAGAATCCGGATGATTATGACAGAGTGCTCCAAGATGATCGAATAGATATAGCCGGATTCGATGTATTCGAACCTGGAACTCACCTGAATTGTTATTTGCGGCATAAAAATGGAACCACTGAAGCCTTATATCTGCAGCATTCTTATAACGCATCACAGATCGAATGGTTCTGGGAAGGATCGGCTCTCAATGTATTGAGGTCAAGACAAAATTAGGATAAGCAAAAAAGGCCACTGGAACAGAGGATGTAACCGTTCTTGTTCCAGTTATGTTTAGTTTTTTTCCTTTATTTGCCTCCAAGAAGCTGTCCTATAACTGGGACCTTGGCTAACGGATTCGACGAATTCTGGTTGCCAGTAGAGGACGAATTGGTAGTGTTCCCAGAAGCCGATGTTGCATTGCCTCCTTTGCCACCTCCCATTAGTTGTCCTATAACTGGGACCTTTGCTAACGGATTCGATGAGTTTTGAGCTATGGCAAGTTGCTGTAATTGGACAGCTGCTAACATCGCAATAACCATAGATGAAATCGCAAGCCCAGATAGTATTGTCATCTCACTTTTTTTTACCATTAAATTACTCACCTTCCTTATGAATTTAATAATTTTTAGCTTATATTACTAGATAATTTTCTGTATAAGCTCTACATTGGCCTAGACTGAAACGTAATTGCACGTGAATCATGTTGAGGTAGATAGATATCAAACCTCGATTCTAAGGGTTACAATTTTTCATCTCCCGACTTGAATATCTATGACGACACATTACATGACCACATACGTTGAGGTTCATTCGTTGAGGTTCATTCGATTTAATTTCTCTGAATTATATGTATGATACTGAATCTTCTGCCATTTACTATTATACACCCTCTGTTAGTAGTTATTTTTGGGCTCATAGGAAAATTGTTACTATAATATTTCTTGTGCTCGAGTTCGAGTGACCCAATCTCCGAGGCTTCGCAGTCAAGTCCAATTTGCTGTCTTATTTGTTCTGCCAAATCCTCGTTCAACTGAGTCCTTTTCACGGTATTTTCCGTAGGCACAGATTCGGTGCTCCTATCAATTGGGTATGTATTAACTTCAATGTCATGCTTGATTTTATCCTTAGTCTCGTGCATAGTTTCTTCTAGCTTCGCAGCTGCGATTATCCCAAGTCTTCTTAATAACTGTTTGATTCCGATCGTTCTTTCTTCTGACGTTCCACCGGTACTGTCCACCATGGCATTTTGTTTTTGGGGCAAGGATTTTAATAGTTTAGCTGTTCCAAATATCCTTGCTTTGTCTGATATAACAACGGCCATACGTTTAAGATGGATAAGAGAGGATAAGATTCCTCTAGTAGAGATCGGCCATTTCATATTAAGTACGATTATCAATACGATATAATACATATACTTTGGCACCACAGCAGGTTTTTAATTCGGTCTCGTATAGAAAAAATTGCCTAGGCAGCAGTTTACGGCGAATGTAAGTCGAGTTATCAGCTAGTCGGATCAGCTCGAAAATTTGTCGAGCGTGTAGTTGTACTTGATGTTAATTAAAGCTGAGAGAGTCTAACATTTTTTGGACTGTTGGAAGATAGTTATTAAATGTTACCATGTCTGAATTGAACGAGAATAGAAACAATTTATTGTCCTTTATTATAATCGTATCCATGGCCTTTGTTACTCCGACCTGCGGGTTACTATAGCTGTATACCAGTTTTTCGGCCGGATTATTAGCAAGTGAAAGCATATTTGATTCTATAAGCTTAAAGTTCGGTAAAAATTTTAGCGAGGTGAGGTATGAGTTGACGCTAGAATCGAGAGATCCCGTGGGCAACTTCGCAAGACCCATTTCAATTATAAAATATTCTCTGAAATTGTCGGACGGGCTTGCTAAAGGAGATACGAAATTCACTATAATTTTGCGATTAGCTTCTTCTACTTCGTTGAATTCTATTTTTTCCCAGTCTGAAGGATATTGTATTTTGAATCCGAGTGTTGGGTTATCATAAGTTAGGAAATTCCTCGAGGAGGCAGAAAATGCTGTAGCGTTTTGTGAAAAGATACTGGATTCTAGATACGAGAACCCAAAGTTGTAAAATGCAAAAATAAACAAGACTACAGCCCAGTTTAGAGCCTTCACATTGCTTCTAGTAAATTTTGAATTTTTCCTATACATATTATCTGCTAGCTTATCTGGCTCATTATTTGAGTTTCTGCCAAAGATGCATATCTGGGCGTGACTATTACAAGTAAATTCTTGTCATTACTCACAACCTTCTGACTACAAGCGGTCAGACTTGAAATATGGTTAACTTGACTGGTGTCGGAATGCTAGATTTGGTACCGTCCTGTTGGTTCTTTCGTTCTTGACATAGTATAAAATCCGTGCGCAGAGATTAGAAAGGCTGCTAAAGACATCTTTGTAGCAAATACAAGATTCCATGGAGTGTTTGGGTTGGGATATGGTACATTAATGTTATCAAGTCTAATTACACCCTTGACAGCGTCCGCTGTAATGAGGGAGTTCCATATAATTGAATTATAAATAAATTCGTACAATGCCACTACTGCGATAGACAATACAATGAGTTGGAGAATCGACTTGACTGGCTTTGATATACCTTTTACTTTATCCCCGCCTAGCTTAGTGACACAATACCAGCCTACCACAGATACAATCATCAAGTAAGTAACGAGCTTGGCAAGTCCATGAACTGGAAAGTCTGTATACACCAATACTTCACCTATGACCACCCGTCCACTCGACATGTACTCTACTATGCTTGCGTATAACGCATAAACAGTAATTGCTGCCATTGACGCCGCACAAACATAAAAAATTCCAAGCAATAGTTTCCGGTTTATAATATCTTCCTTCTTTGCAAGAGTTGGAGAATGCATGACTGTACTGATGGATGTATATCAGGCAGGGATATAAAAATTGCATACCTAGTACGTGTATGCGTTCACACAAAATGTTAATTGATGTTCACATATGGATACCTGCCCAGATCCACTAGATGTATTTTAAATGAAGGTCAATCCCGGTAATAATCAGTTTATAATGAGAACTAGTTGCGTTATTGTAGGGTACCGCACTTGCTACAAAATTTTGCTTTTGAAGAAATAGTGACTCTACACACATTACAGGTTCTAACGTCGTTATGAAACAATATCTTTTCCTGGGTTGGCAGCTCATGCCTTTCGATTTCGATATCAACAGGTTTGAAAGTAGGCAGAATTACTTGCTCATCTGAAGATTTGTGACCTACTCCTGCTGTTCCCCCGGCACTAATGAAACCTCCTATTCCGAAATTTGTCTGCTGGGATGCAGAAGCACCCAACCCACCAGTTGCGTCTTTGATCGATGTTCCCTTGTCCATAGCAGATTTTAATTCCAATACTACACGTACGGACAAGAAATTTAGGGCGGATAAGTTCACTAAGTATTCTATAATCTTAAGAATAAACTCCTTCTCATCTTTTGTCTGTTCACTAAATAATTTCTCGTCGTTTACAAATAGCGTGTATTTCCTTTGAGTCTCCTGAAACATATGCTTAAGTTTCTCACTCAATGTGCCAAGCACATCGACCCCAAATGACATGTGTAAGTATGTAATACCTATCCAAATAAAAGTTTGAATTTTTTTTCCGGAAAACGCAATAGATCCACTTTGTTTGGTAATACCAAACAGTCTTGTACAAATATCCATAATTTAGCCGAGCCAATATTGAAGCCAGAACTAAAATACGGTTATTATGTTCCCTCACTGAATCCGTCAAGGTACAACTTTTGATCACGGGTTAGCGTATCTATTTCTATTCCCATGGACGATAATTTGGCCATCGCAATTTCCTGGTCCTGAGTCCTCTCTATGTCGTATACTATAGGTTTCAAATCGTTCTTTGAATTAACAAGTTTTAGAACCGATAAAAACTGATTCGAAAAACTCATATCCATTACCTCTGAAGGGTGACCTTCTGCAGCGGCTAGATTTACTAATCTACCATCGCCTATTAGATAAATTTTGTGCCCGTTGTTCAGATTGTACTGCACTGTGTGTTCGTTGATGTGTTTTCTAGCTCTGGCTTCGCGCTCAATGGCAGAGACAGAAATTTCTATATTGAAATGGCCAGCATTTGCTAATATAACTGCATCATTCATATCATGAATATGTTCAGCAGCGATTACGTCCCTGCAACCGGTAGTCGTTATAAATATATCACCGGTCTTAGCTGCTACTCTCATTGGTACTACAGAGTAGCCATCTAGCTTTGCCTTTAATGCTGCTATTGGATCAACCTCTGTAACAATAACGTTAGCACCCATTCCTGATGCACGCTTTGCTACACCCTTACCCACATGACCATATCCGGCAACTACAACGTTCTTACCTGCTAGTAATACATTAGTTGCTCTAATAATGCCATCCAGTGCTGACTGGCCTGTGCCATATACGTTATCAAAATCGTGTTTCGTCTCAGCGTCATTCACTGCGATAATAGGGTACCTCAGTTTAGACAATTTTTGCATTGCCCGTAGCCTGATGACACCAGTAGTAGTCTCCTCGGTTCCCCCATAAACCGCTATCTCTGCCCTGTCAGCCGTTTTGTTATGCAGCTCCACAGTGAGATCGGCTCCGTCATCAATTGTAATGTTAGGTCCAAAACTAATAACAGAATGAATATCACTATAGTATTCCTCAGTTGAAATGCCACGACTTGCAAATACCGAAAGTCCCTCATGTTCAACTAGCGAGGCCGCCACATCATCCTGGGTACTCAGGGGATTACAACCGCACCAGGATAGCTGGGCTCCTGCTGCTTTAAGTGTTCTAGCCAATACTGCGGTCTCTTTCGTTACGTGCAAACAACCAGCAACGCGAATATCTTTTAGCGGTTTAGATTTTTCATATTTTTCTCGCAGTGCGACTAGCACAGGCATATGCACTTCTGCCCAGTCGATCTTCCTCTTACCATCTTCAGCTAAAGAAATGTCCTTGATCCGATAATCCATTTAGGCTTGTTGAAAGCTAGCCTTATATTACTTTATAACCTGACATGCTTTTTGACTGTACCAGGATCTAATCGCCTTCAATAATACATCCATCACAAAAAAATAATAGCCTAACTCCAGTACAAGGAAACCACTTTACTGTTTTCCAAAATTATCTATCTGACGGTTTGGATGGCTATTATGAACGAGGCTAACAGTTGCACACTACGTTAGGACACACATCATAAAGTATAAGTCATAGGTAATTTCTCGAAATGTATGCGTAAATTTCAAATCGCAGTTATAGGATATAATAAAGAGAATTGCACCGAAGAGGCAACAAAGCTCGCTTTGCAAGTAGGTAGAGAAGTAGCGCTTTCAGGATCAATTCTGATCTGCGGGGGGTTAGGCGGGGTGATGGAAGCAGCATGCATGGGAGCTAAGGAAAAGAACGGTACTACGGTTGGTATAATACCTCAGCAGGAATTTTCTTTTGCTAATAAATTTTGCGATATTGTGATTTGTACTGGTATGGGTTTTGCAAGAGACCTGCTGGTAGCCACATCCGCTGACGGAATAATTGCGGTTGGTGGTGGAGTCGGCACGTTACTAGAATTGGCAGTAGGATACATGATCAAAAAAACTATGGTTGTAGTTTCAGGAAGCGGAGGCGTGTCAGAATCGTATGCTGGTCAATTTCTTGATGGACGCAAGCTTACCCCTTTGATTCTGGCTAATGATGCTTATTCTGCAGTTCAACTTATTATAGATAGCAAACAATAATGTCTATCGAGTATGGTAGTTAAGGAGATACTGATCTGGCCTATAAAACTTCCCATATTTTTCTTCCATTTTGTTCAGTGTCTGTATAATATTTTCAATGCCAAATTCCTGTACGGTCCTAAACAGTTCCGTCTTTAAACCCATACCTAGTTTAAGCGCTTTCTCGAGGTCTTGTAGATCACACACCTCATTAGAAATAAGCCAGCCAGCGTTGTTGGCTGCAACCGCTAGTATTTTTATAGGGTCGTATGTTGCTGCTTGACTTTCGGTCAGATTGATACGTTGATATGCGTCACCCTTATATTCATAAAATCCTTGCCCTGATTTTTGACCCAACTTGTTTTCATCGACCAACTCCTTTATCTTCGGGTTTGGATTTACCACTTTTTTATCGCGCATATACATTTCGGTAGTTGCTTTATATATGACATCCAGACCTGTGTAATCTGCGAGTTCAAAAATTCCCATAGGAAACGACATTCTGAACTTAACAGCCGAGTCGATTTGAGTCATTGAAACATGGTCTCGCTCTTGAGAATACACGGCTTCGTGTACTAGTGGGATAAATATACGGTTGACTATGAAACCTGCAACGTCTTTTCGGCATAATACTGGTTGTTTACCCACATGTTTTACAAAGTCTGTCACAGAATGGATAGTATCTTCGTTAGTATATGCACCAGGGATAACCTCAACGAGCTGCATTAATTGTGGCGGATTGAAAAAATGTACACCTATAAACTTTTCCCGCCGCTGTGTTAGGCTAGCCATTTCAGTAATTGGCAGTGTACTTGTATTAGATGCGAAAATCATTTTTGAGTCCGCGAATTTGTCTATTTCAGTATATACCTTTCTCTTCAAATTCATATCTTCAGGCACGGCTTCTATAACAAGATCGGCGTTGTTCAATGCCCGCGCTAGGTCTACTGTCGGGACTATCCTATCAGAGATATCATCGGCTTCTTTTGGAGTTAATTTTTTTTTTCCACGAGCTTGCCAAGAGACCAATTTATTTTATCCATTGCTTTTTGCAGAAAAGACTCTTGAATGTCACGCAGAGCAACGCTATAGCCCGCGGTAGCAGAGATTTGGGCTATCCCGTGACCCATTACACCCGAGCCGAGCACTGTAATTTTTTTAATGTTCGACATATTGAATAGGTGTACGATCGGGGATTTTTAACGTTGCTATAATATCGGACAGCATATTTAAAACACTAGCTAATTATTATAGCGCATTTGGATTTAGGAAGATTTACCGAGGATGTAAATACTCTTTCGAGTAAGCTGGTTCAGAAGGAATCGGATGAGGTCATTAAAAAGCTGGATTTTGTAAAATATCGCCTAATAGAATTATACAAAAAAAATTTGGTTAAGATCAACCATTCTACGATGGAACTTGTATGTGCTAGGCATCTAATTCATTATGGTTATACTGTAGACGTTGAAAAGCCGCTAACAAACATACTGGTGTGCGATCTTTTTGCTACAAAGGGGGATGGTGAAACGATAGTAGAAATAGAAACAGGCTTCATACCTCCTGAACACGCACTTGATCCATTATCATATTACTCCGCACGAATTGCGAGCAAGATTGCCAGATATAGCAAATTTTCGAATCAATTCGTCTTGGCTACACCACCTGTTAGTATACTTTCTATACCTAAGGTATTCGGAAGGCCTCCCAGATACAGGATCCCCACCGATGTAGAGCAAGTCAAATCATTATGTGACAAGTATTACAGAAACCCTCCCGTAAGTCTAAACGAGATCCAAACCGCAAGATTGCACATGATATACATTATAAATGTAGATGATGGTAAAATAACTGAAATGGATATAGAGTCATACTTTGAAGCTATCGGAAGCATGATCTCATTATCAAACAGCAAATCTGCTGACCCGTAATACCAGGATCTATGAGGACAAGATGGCGGACAATATTTATAATGAATTGGTGTTCGTAAAAAGTTTATTACGAGCTCCACTGGCATGTTTGATGTGAAGTTTGATTAAGCCCTTAGTGTTAATGTTAAGGCAGGATGATCCATACCGATGCACTGCCGCTAAACTCGTGAAATTTAATTTAGTGCGGCGCGTATATCATCCTCATAAGGATATGCTCCTGCTGAATCCTTTCGGCAAGGTTCTCCTTTCCAGGCAGGATTCGAGGATTGCCAGATCTGTCTGCGCGGTTGATTGTTCATGGGTGCGAGCTGATGAAGTCTTCAAATATAGAAAGATATTCATTCAGGGTTTAGGTAGACGCCTGCCCCTTTTATTTGCAGCAAATCCTACTAATTATTCTAGGATAGGCATATTGTCTACAGCTGAAGCGTTGTCGGGCTCGCTCTATATTCTGGGATTTAAAGAAATGGCAGCAGTGTTAATGAATAAGTTCAAATGGGGCCAAACCTTTTTAGAGTTAAACTCTGATCTTTTGGAAGAATATTCCAATGCTAAAAACGTAACAGAAATTGCTGATCTGGAAAAATCTTATTTCCCCCAATTGTATGAATATTAATATATGCATTAGGACATTTCTTCTCTAATCACGAGCTAGCGTGTGGGTAACTCATCAGAGAGGAAACTCCTCCCTCATAGCAGGCACTCGATTTAGCGATGATTAGCTGGAGACAGCTGGCTACGATTCAGAAAAGATATCCAGAAAAGACATAGGAAAAATAACGTGTGTATGATGATGGCAAATAGCCTGAGTTTTCTTGTACTGGAATGAAACTGTCGACCCGAGTGGAGTAAGGCCAAACAGAGCTTAAGTCCTGCACTTGCTCAGGTTGGCTGCTTAGCGAAATCCCACTTAAAACAGAAGGAGGGTTACTACTAGCACGTGATTAGTTGTTCTGGCCTTTCACGTGAGAGATCGTATATGAGAAGCTCCATACGCTAAAATGAACTGTTCTTGATATTCTCAGCACAATATTTGACTGAGTCAATAGTTAAGCATTGTCAACGAATCGAAGATTTAGTAAAAAACGCCTTTGCTAACGAGAGAGTTGCTATGATCGCCCAGTACCCACCGTGTATAGACAATTATCTCTTAATTTGGAAAATATACGTTCATATAATGAAAACTCATTTTCACATTCGGTATATAATTTCCTGGGAAAAGTAATAAATCAGAGCGCACAAAATATGAAGACAGTAGTTTTTCCAACGACATCCGAATCCGTAAAACTTGCAAAGGCTTTCGGGTACGATGAATGGCTAATCAGCAGATTTAGAGAATACGTCCCAGACATAAACAGATTTTTGCGTACCATGGACGGACAGCCTAAGCAGTACATACGGACTAATACCATAAAAATAAGTGGTGCAGATCTTGAGAAAAAGCTTACCTCGAAAGGATTTCAACTAAAAAAGACATGCTTGCAAGATGTCTTTGCTATTGAAAAATCGTCTTTGCCTGTAGGTGCCACTACAGAGTACTTGTTAGGTTATTATTATATACAAGATCTGGGCTCTTGTATTGCGGTAGAAGCGTTAGATGTGCAAGAGAATCAGACAGTTTTGGACATGGCGTCTGCCCCCGGTGGGAAAACCACGTATATTGCCCAAAAGATGAAAAACAGTGGATGTATTGTTGCAATAGATATAAATCAATCAAGAATAAATTCATTGAAATTTAACATAGCCAGATGCGGAGTAATGAATTGCTGTATATACGAAATGGATAGTACGCATGTTACCGATCTTAGCATAAAATTTGATCGTGTATTATTAGATGCACCGTGTAGTTGCGAGGGAGTAATCATAAGAGACAAGAGCAGGAAAACGAGCCATACAAGGAGTGACATAGAACAGTGCGTTTCGTATCAGAGTCAACTAATAGAAGCTGCAGTTAGGGTTGTGAAACCTGGTGGATTGGTAGTGTACTCGACTTGCTCTTTTGCTCCTGAGGAAAATGAAAATATTATAAATTCAATCATAGGTCGATACGATATTAAAATTGAACCTGTTGAATATGGAATAAACGGGCTTACAAAATTCGGAGAAATTAGATTTCATGATGACATAAAAAAGACAAAGCGTCTGTACCCACATGTCCATGGTACGCTTGGATTTTATATAGCGAAACTGAGAATCAATAACTAGGGACTTACATGTACAGAAAGCCAGACAGAAAAGAGCTGACCGCTCTAAAAAGGGCGTTTAATAGGTGGGGTATTTTTGAATTTGCAGAAAAGAACGCGCTTGTTTTGAATGACCTGGAACGGTTTCACACAAAAGAGGTTTTCCTTTTATCTACATACTTGGAACAAATTGTTTCCCAGAGGCAGCCATATTATGCAGGGCTAAAGATTGGCGAATTAAAAAAAAATTCACGCCGACTATGCAGGGCGCAGATCTTATAGCAAGGATCAGCAAAAATTTTCCACATGTTATCGTCAATGAAAGTTGTGAAAATTTGATCTTATATGGAAGAGATGTTTTCGGTCAATCAATCATCAAAACAAGTCAAATGATTAAAGAGAACGAAATCGTAATTCTTTTGAATACTAAAAATGAACCTCTGGGGGTGGGAAGAACAAAGGTATCTAGAGAATCATTACAGCATCATGGAAAATGCACGATTCTTACGTTGGTAGATGCCGGTTTTTACTTACGTTGCGAGGGAAAATCGAGAAAACCGAGGAGGCCACCTGCCGCTGGCCATCTTGCTAATAGATCTTGATTTATTTTGAATTGATCTACTCGATATACTAAGCTGGTCATTTTCGCGCCTTGACAAGGACGAAAACTGCAACCGCGCCCATCATTCCACCCAAGACAAGCAATACTTGTAATGGAAAGCCTCCTGTGGCAGTCACTGTTCCAGCTGGAGCTTGTGATGAAACAAATGCTAGTTCGCTATCTCCTGATTTTTGTATTTTGGAGAAGCCAGGAATTTGTATCTGTGCACTAGGCGGCGGAGTTGACGAATGAAAGGAAACCTGAGTATTATCGATTGTTGCTGTTGCATCTCTTACTTGCTCAGTAAATGTACCTTCCCTAAAACTGCTCTCGCCCAGAGAATATACTGAGACTGCCTTAGCCCCTCCTTGTTCCACATAACCTGAACCGGCTGCGCCGGCTACACTTCCTGTTGGGTCAAAAAGGAAATGCCATCTATCCATAGGAGTGCCGATAGTCTGGAAGTTAAGCAAAGGGTCCCTCATGATCGCACTTGCTTGCGAGCTCAGAATCTTTTGTGCAAGGTCCGGATTGGTCACTTGGAGCACCCCAATTGGATAGTTTATATTTATATTACCATATTTGGGTGCATCGACCACTAAAGGACCACTAATCAATACACTGCGCCAATCCAAATCTACGACTATCCCCTGGGGCGAATTAGGGTCGAGAACGTATTTAGAAATGGTCGGCTTGAAATCTACCTTGTAAGAAAGCTGCGCCGTATCTGGTTGTCCAATGACGTCGGCAGAGTAGGAAAGGCTCGCGTTTAGGATTCTTACAGGGCTTTTCTCTTGTGTAGCAATGGCTTGGTTAAATGCCGAAATTACGCTAGACATTCCCGGTTCTGTTCCGTTTAAGTTAAATGTGATGTGCTCGCTTTTTCCATTCAGAATCTTAGAGATTGGGCTCCCAGCCTGATACTTCAGAGTAATAAACCTCACGCCAGTAAATACAGGATTTGCGTTATCGCGTGTTGGCACGAGAATTCCTGTCATTTGGTTTGCCAAGGCCTGAGATGTAAAACTCGCAATTAAAATCGTACCTAGAACTGAAAACAGTAGCAGATCTGGAAAATCCACAACCAATTTGTAATGACGCCTGCTTATAATCTTTCTTGAGACATCGGTACAGTGCTACTAGCCTCAAATACATTCCGTTTGCCACCAAAGCTTCTGTGTTTACATAATGCCAAGTTTCCAGCGGCATAATATATCGATCATCAAATATGATAATTCCCCGCGACCATAGAAATTGACTAAAAAGTATTATCTACGTTACTTTACTTAGCCTGGCGTGTTTTTGTATTTTTGTTTAGTTGGATCCTCTAGGCATAATTCTTGGTAGATGCTCAAAAATCAAATAAATAGGCATACGCCATCACCAAAGATACCGAAATAGATTGACCTTTCTTGGAATAGAGGTTGCCGATCCAGACCAGCCCGCTTTGGGTTTGTCTGCTTAAACTAGCTCGATCACTTTAGGAATTGTGCTGTGCTCATTAATTAGCACTTTACCAACCATAGCCGAAAAGAAGTCTCCTCGGTTTGATTCATGAGATTTGGATGTTATGAATTGTCCAGAGTCGGCTACAGTCCCCAGCATATAGAAACAGAGCCATCCGAGATCTTTCTTTATATCTGCTGGCGCGATTGATTTACGATATTTAATTTGAAGGAAGTGGCAAGTAGGCCGAAAATTATAGATTGTGGCTTCGAGAAGCTTAAACGGGCTTTGATTACTGTTTTAGCTGGCGGAACCGGTTCGGTTAAACTAGTTCGAGGTCTTGCATCACAAACTAAGGATCTTGTGGTCATAGCAAATGTTGCCGACAATATATGGCTTTATGGCCTGTATATCTGTCCAGATATAGACACCGTAATTTATGGTCTGGCTGATCTGCTTGACAAAACACAAGGATGGGGTATAAAAAATGATTCTTTCGAGTTCCTGCGTCAAATGGAAATGTTGGGAGAAAAACTTTGGTTTAAAATTGGCGATAGAGATCTAGCTACTCATTTATTGAGAACTGGCATGCTTAAAGATGGGAAAAAATTGTCTGAAATTACTGATTGGATGAGAGGCAGATATGGCATAGGTGCAAAGGTTATTCCAGCAACGGATAATCCAATGGAAACAAAAATAGTCACAGACAAAGGACATTTACATATTCAAGAATTCTGGGTAAAATATCGCGCCCAACCAGATGTCCTCAACATTGTTTATGACGGTGCGAATAAATCTCATGTGAACCCTAAAGCCATAGATGCATTGAGAAGGTCTGAAATTGTAGTTATTGCACCAGGTAATCCGATTACGAGTATAGGGCCCATTTTAGCTGTGAAAGGGATGAGAAAAGAGATTATACGTCAAAGGAGAAAGATTATAGCTGTTTCCCCGTTGATCGGAACAGATGCTATAAGTGGCCCCGCCGCAAAATATATGAAGGCCATAGGTGTTCAAAATTCCCCGCTCGGGGTTGCAACATACTATTCTGACTTTATAGAAAAGTTTGCCGTTTCTACAAGCGATCATA
Organism: Nitrososphaeraceae archaeon; assembly: GCA_035252175.1. GTDB lineage: Archaea > Thermoproteota > Nitrososphaeria > Nitrososphaerales > Nitrososphaeraceae > JAFAQB01. Next base: position 44,381 of record DATFDI010000040.1, on the reverse strand, counting down.
ATCTTTGTACTGATATCAGTAAACTTGATATTCAACCATGCGAAACCGATATTATTATGCGTAACGAAGATGACGAGATCCGCCTGGCCTTATATCTGCTGAAGCAATTTCAAAGATTTTGAAGTTGAAAATATTCGCCATCGTCCCAGCAAAGCATTTTGAAAAAGGAAAATCACGGTTATCATCACTACTCGACACCCATGATCGAGTTAAACTGAGTGGATTGCTTCTTGATTCAACCTTACATACTCTTGGAAATGCGACTGCAGTATATAGTACCGTCGTCATTTCGACTGATTTACGCGCCAAGAGGATAGCAAAAATGCATGGGGCAATATTTGTGGATGAAGGCAAGCACATTGGTGTAAACAATGCAGTAAATATCGCCAATGACTATTGTGCTAGGGCTGGAGCTATAGCGACAGTTGTGGTGCCACAGGATCTGCCACTAGCTCTATCTGAGGATATAGACACTATCTGCAATGTTGCTAAAGAATATGAGAGATGCCTGATCATATGTCCATCAGCAAGGTATGATGGATCCAATGTTTTGCTACGCAGACCTCCAACGCTAATCGAGTCCCACTATAATAATAATAGTTTTAATATGCATATCAATGCTGCGAAGAAGGTTGGGGCTAAGGTAAAGATTATTTTATCCCATAGAATGATGCACGATCTTGATACTCTAGAAGATGCACAATACTTGGTTAAAGAACCAAGGACATGTAAACCTCTCGTTTACTTACGGTCAAAACTCAACGAACATGAATCCACCATTCGTTAATTAGGTTCTATTGTAGCATTTGAATATGCATCCCGAACTGGCCAAACCCCAGATATCGATGAATTCATGATTAGTTCTGGTATTCCTAGCAAGAGAGTAGCAAAAGAAGTTCTGCAATACCTACGTCTTAGGAAAGTCGGTTACTATTCCAAAGGGAAAATAGCGTTCTTTCCGCCTGAGAGATTGAAGACTGCACTTATGGCTTTACACGTTGGTTGTGACACCGAAAGGATATCACCTGTGTTGACGTGGAGGGATTTCGAAGGATTGACTGTGGAGATACTGGAGAGGTTCGGATACACAACACAGACAAACGTACACTTAAGGAAGCCTCGATGATGGTGAGATTGATGTCATTGGAATTAATTCAGGGCATGCCATTGTAATCTTCGACTGCAAGCACTGGAAAAGGATTAATGTCTCATCAATCTCTTGTTATGCGAAAAGGCAGTTGAAAAGAACGAACTCCTGCTACAAAATCAGACGAAAATTATAACGTTAGCAATCCCTCTTCTAGTAACGTTGCATTATCAAAATGCGAACTTTGTCAACAAAGTTCCAATTATACCGATAAATATTCTTAACACTTGCCTGAATGAGCTTGATTTAAATCTGGATGTCATTCAGGTACTGCGTGGGTAGTAAGTACGAGGCCTAATAATAAATTCCATCTATAGCAATCATACTGTTAACCCATCGCTAAACTTGTCGCTATATCTATCCGTTCAAAGTATTGTTGATAATCAAGTTAGCTATCTGATGTTATATAGGTTCGAAATCATTGTAAGTCCGATGACAGGGAATAATCACATTTGATTGCCCCGTGAATTATACCGCAGTAGGAAGGTGCATAGTGTTTCGTCATCACATTTAAATTAGCATATTCACATATGTCTTTTACATCGACCAAACCGATGGGGAACAAGACCTAGATGGGTGCAGTCAAGCTGCATTCCGTCTAGGCATATTTATAACACAAACATCCTTATTGCGTAGATTTCCTGTATGTTACCGATGAAATAATTTTAAAATATTCAATATACGTATGACAAGATTATGGAATCTTGTACCGCGCATAGGTTTGGTAATAGCAGAAGTGGAAGCATGACAGAGGTTCAACACTAAAATATTAGAAAAATATTAAACATAATGCCCTGCCAATAATTATACAACCATGGTCGTGAAAATTGACCTATCGCATATCCCTCACAACATACAACATATCATTCTAGATATTGTAGAGAAACTTATTTCTTCCCAGAAAGAACTTTCTGATAAAATGATTACATTGTACACTGAAAAAAGTGTAGAAAGAATAAAGTACTTGTTAGAAGAAGGGCTTAGAATACAAGATCTTGATGACTACATAATTTCAGAGAATAACCTCGATGATACTGAAATCGCTGTCCTTAAAAAAGGTGACATCGAACAACTAGGGATATACGTATGCATGCATTGTGGGATGGCGTTCGAAAGCGAAACCCACAGAACAATCCATCAGAGAATGCATTACTTCTAAATCTGTATAATATTTTCTCTTCCTAGGTTTGAACGTAATTATCTGACAAATTTTTTATTAGATATTAATTAGCGGGGACGAAGGTTCGATAGTAAACGTTACTCGTCGTAAGGTAGCAAAATTGGCTAGCTACGGTTTATTTTCTTTGAACTTTGATTGAAAATTCTGATGGATCAAGAAGTACTCCGCAGGCTCGACACCTATCATTCGTAGGACGCAGGATATCTTTTATTGATTTTAAAGACACTATCTTATTAATAATACAACCGCATCCATCACAGACAAGCTCGATCGAAGAATAAGACATACATGATCTAATTTGTATTTGAAATAAGACAAGTTATGTTAACACTGCTTGACCAAACAGACAATTAAAAATTTCAATATCAAGACGATCGATATCATATTCAATGGGTCCGGGTATTATTACTCCATGATGGATTTTCTGATACTAAACTAATGACTTGGTAGTTTATTTAATTATATTTAGTTATATTGTAGCAGGATCACCTGCCAGATATCATTATATCAATCATGTAAGATGAAGAGTTTATGAATCAATTTGACGGTAATGATTAAATATAATTTCCAGACTTTCTGATAGTGATGTCTATCGATCCGGTGTGTGGAATTGAAATGGACAAAGAGCTGGGAGTAGATTATACCTACAAGGGTAACGTCTATTACTTTTGTTCAGAAGGATGTAAGAGGATTTTCATCAAGAAACCCAGAAAATACGCTAAATAGAGCAAATGTATTTATGAACTTTAAATTAGCAGTAACAACTTGATCTCAATCGGGTCCTAGTTCGAATTAAAAGTGGATGTAAAGTACGAAATCATAGTATAGCATCAGAGGGAGCAAATTATAGCATGGCCGAAAAAGTACCTGAAATTGTGTGCCTTATCAGTTATGCAAGTTTGTCCTCGAGACAGATATGAAAAAGAAGCTAATAATAATAATAATAATAATAACGCCAAAACAATATCTTCAATTTTATATAATCAGAGGAAAACTTACTGGGATAACTTATACATATTTTATCAACCAAATGAGAGTATTTGGGCACTAAGGAAGACGCAATCAAGTTGCATCGGATGCTAAAAGGGAAGGTGGAAATTCAGAACAGAGTTCCTGTTGATAACGTTTTTGAGCATGGACAAGGCACTCTTGGTCTGATTTATACTCCCGGTGTAGCATACGTCGCTACTGAAATTAACAATAACAACGAGCTGGCATATGAATACACTTCAAAATGGAACAACGTCGCTATTATATGCGATGGTTCTCGTGTATTAGGGTTGGGAAACATCGGTCCAGAAGCCGCAATTCCAGTTATGGAAGGAAAATCAGTTCTATTCAAAGTATTAGCTGGTATTAACGCATTCCCATTGTGCATAGCAACCCAAGATAAGGAAGAAATAATCCGGTTCGCTAAAGCTATCCAGCCTGTTTTCGGCGCAATCAATATAGAAGATATAGAGTCGCCGAAAGTTCTGGAGATCGTGGAAAGATTGGAAAGAGACCTTTCTATCCCCGTATTCCACGATGATCAACATGGAACAGCCATTATCACACTTGCTGCTGTATTAAACTCGTTGAGACTATTGGACAAGAAAATAGATGAAGTCAGAGTATTGATATCGGGGGCGGGATCTGCCGGTTATGGTATATTCAAAATAATCTACGAGGCTGGCTGCAGAGACATCATAGTAGCTGACAGCAAAGGTGCTATCTACCAGGACAGAAAGGAAGGAATAGACAACCGATATAAAAAGGAGATAGCTCTAAGAAGTAATCCAAATCAAATGAAAGGAAAAATTGTTGAAGCCATCATAGGCGCTGATATATTCATCGGTGTATCCGGAGCGCCTAATACAATTGATCAAGAAGCTGTGCGCTCGATGAATCCTGATCCGGTAATCCTTGCATTAAGCAATCCTGATCCTGAAATACTGCCTTTGGAAGCTATCAAGGGGGGCGCAAGAGTAGTGGCTACAGGAAGGTCGGATTTTCCAAATCAAGTTAATAACGCCGTCGTCTTTCCATCTATCCTCAGGGCTTTGCTCGATCTCAGAGTCAGAGAGTTAAGTGAGAATGTGTTGGTTGCTATCTCGCGTGCGATCGCAGGCTTAATAGATCAGACGCAGTTGAGGGATGATTTCATAATACCCAAAGTCAACGATCCTCGTATTCAACCCATAATTACACAGACTATAAGAGAAGCACTCCAAAGACATATAGAAAAGGCTTTTTATGACAGTAAAAGCCAAGAAGGTGTGGATAAATAATTAATCATGGCAATATATACATGAGCAAAAGAGGATATTCTGCCTATGGTGAAGACATGTATTTGTCAAAGCTAATCTTTCGTCGAGAATGATTTGCTTTTCGCTTACGTTTCTATGCCTAACAACCTAGGTAATATTGGGGCATTCCTGACCTGTTCCGATACATCAAAACCGCGGGGTTGAGAGATGTAATGGCACCAAATGATACGAATTCACTCTTCAGGCCGTTCCTAACAGCAGGAATTATAGTCATTGCTTTTGGGACGGTATGTTTGTGGATAGCTTCGGTAATCGGATTACAAGAAGAAGCCGAGGGCTTTAGAATAATAGGGTGGAGATTTATAATAGGCGGAGCGGTATCTGTTTCTATTGGATTCATATTAAAAAATTTTCGATACATATACGGTCATTTTAATTATTTTTTTACGTTGATTGTACGCAGAGTTAGACGTAATCAGCATGACGACCTTTTCAAACCTTGAGACATGCACGATATACAACCATAGCATAGCACTAACATGTCGACAGCATTTGCAACGCCTATCTAGTAGAGCGTTTCAACTTATGAGATATCTTGTACCCAAATGTGTTCGGTTGCATGTATGGGTATCAATTCTCTGCCAATTATTGAGTTGGTGCTCTCTTGTTTATAAAAGGTAATAGTAACAAAATCAGCAACGACCTGGATGTTTATACTTTCACATGACCTAGTATCCTTCAATGCATCGAACTCCTCCAAGATCTTGACGATCGGCTTTGCCTTTTGCCTTATAAAATACAAGATTGTAACATTTTCCACTTCGTTCCCGTGAAATTTGACGAGTTTCTTATTTCTTGACAATTCGTATCGTCATATAGTTAACATTTATTTGTTTATAAAGTGCCTGAAGTGGTGGAAGAGTCCGCAATACGTCATTTTTCAAAGAGCGTTACACCACACGCATCTACCGGCCACTTTCTTATAGTCCATATTGAATTAGTGCACACCTGAGATAGATATCTGTAGTCATAATCTTTAGTACATATTTTATAAATAATTTTCTTATACAGTATAATATTTATATGAGTAATTCTAATATTTGCAACGAAAGCCTTCACCTAGGAGAAAAAACGGAAACGGATGTACAACAAAGAATCTTGTAAAGCATGCGGGAGTCGGTTGACTGCCGTATCGTTATGCGTTATCTGTAGTGAGCAGGTTTCATGGCTATGCAGAAAATGCAATAGAACATATGACGTAACTCACAGACATGCAGAGGAACCATTAAAGGAATACTTTAATCATGATATTGACGCGCTAAAAATATGTAAAAACAATTACTAGGTATAGTAACAAAGTTCTAATGCTTTATGAAAAAGAGCAACGATATAAGGTTGATAAAATAGAAAACTGGCTAGTCACTCATCAATGAATGCAAAGATAAGTCTTGGAATTTCGGCTGCAATCCTCGTTGGGGTAGTCGCAAGTTCTATATTCTATAATATCTCTCCGAAAACCACAAACAACAACGTTGGCGTACCTTCCACGAGTTTGAGAATAGGCTATTTTCCAAACGTTAATCATGCTCAGGCGGTCTTAGGATTCGAGAACGGAGATTTTCAAAAACAATTGCTGAAAGACGGCATAACCGTTAAACCAATGGTCTTTTCTGCAGGACCATCCGTAATAGAAGCATTGTTTGCAAACCAAATAGATATTGCATACGTTGGACCCAATCCTGCCATTAACGGCTACATAGTTTCCGATGGAAATGATCCAAGAATTATTTCAGGAGCTGCGAGCGGCGGAGCGGTTTTCGTTATAAGAAATGATTCAGACATCAGCTCGCTTAAAGATCTTTCTGGGAAGAAATTTGCTTCTCCGCAGCTAGGTAACACCCAAGATATCTCCCTTCGATCATTTTTATTGCGAAACGGCCATAACACTAAGGAAAATGGCGGTGATGTTGAAATAATCACTGCTACCCTGCAAGACATTCTCACGTTGTTTCTAAAAAAGCAAATAGATGGCGCCTGGGTGCCTGAGCCTTGGGGAGCTATACTGGAAAAGGATGCCAAGGGAAAAATATTCTTAGATGAGAGAACCTTATGGGCTGATGGCAAGTTTGTTACGGCTAACATTATTGCTAGAACGGATTACTTGAACAGCAATCCCGGAACTTTGAAGAAATTCTTGTCACTACATGTCGATGAGACAATGTGGATAAATAAGCACAAAGATCAAGCTGTCTTGGAATTTAATGCCGCCCTTAAGAAGCTTACTGGCAAGTCCATTCCAACAGAAGTGCTAAAAGAGGCCTTCTCACGGATAGAGTTTACATACGATCCAATTAAACAATCTCTTTTCAAATTTGCTAATGACGAATTTGAGCTTGGTTTTCTATCATCCAAAGGAAAGAGTCCGCGACCCGAATTGTCAGGTATTTATGACCTGAGACTACTGAACAGTGTGCTTAGAGAAAAAGCATTGCCTCAGATAAAATAGCAATGTTTATACGATACAGATGGCTGAGCGGTCCATTAACACCATAATGACAATAATCATTTGATTAGCTATAATGATTCTCCCTAGAAAAGAATTAAGATATTCTAGTATAAAATAGAGCAGAATCAATAAGACAAACTGATAAAATAAAATACAACAGTCAATATCACAATAATGGTACGCTCGTTCGTTATTACCAATGCACGCCGTACAAGAAGGATGGTTAGCATCATAAAAATCAAACAAAAGGGCCTTTGCTATTTATGCGAAATGGAAATCCGTGATACTGATACTATAGTAAGTCATGGTCATATGAATAGACATTACTACCATAAGGGATGCGCAGAAAAACTGCACATTTTGTAGTGAGAGACAGTTTTAAATGAAGGTGTTTTATAAAATACAATAGTGTGAGAACTCTAACTGGAGTATGGCATATAGCCGATCACTGTTCTTCAAGTGACTGGTTGCTTTTAAATCCAAAATAGCACGAATGACATCGGCTTTTTCCGTAAATAACTCCATGATTTCCGCATTTTGCGCACGTCTTGTCATAATCAACTGTCGAATCAAGTGACTTGGCTTTCTGCAGGCACTTACCACATATAGGGGCCTCGAGATGATAACTCGATAGAAATCCATCACCACATTGTGAGCATCTAAGGCTATACATTTTGCCTTTCGGTTTCCACGTTCGGAATAATTTGATCATGCTCTACTTTAAAGTGTGTACATATGTAACTTGATTTAATTGTTGGCAACAATAATCTTTCTGACATGGAAAGAGACCCAGCAAGTACCAGCTAACAATATAAACAATTAGCGTATAAGAGGTATTATGTGGGGTTTAGGTATATATCTAATGAGGATAGCTGATTACATAAGGGGAAGAGAACTCAGAAGAAGGAGACTAGGAGGGTCAAAAGTATGTCGAGTCTGCGGACGCAAATTCGATGAAGAAGATGAGCTAGATGTGCATACAAGGGAAGAACATCCAAGCATGGTTTAATTCGATCACTGGTGTAATCTCTTAACTAGACTACGCTCTAAGGCCAACTGGAATGCATTGTCATTGCCACGTGCATGATTCGTACACTTAAACATGTCAAGAAAGTTGTGGTCTATTTATTGCTTTTTGCTTGCCTATAGCATAGCAACAGGCGAGAGTAGAGCGTTCGCAGGAGTTTCAAGAAGAGACTTATAGATTAATACCGTATAACTCTTTTTAATGAGATTGTGATTCGAAGAATATGACAGAAGCAACAAGACATCAAACAACTGGATTAGAAAACACGACCTTCGATATTCTCATCGCGCTTGGGAAGGAAGCACAGTTTTTGTACTCAACTATTGACACATATGCTTCAGACGCAGAGAAGGCTAATAGATCCGACCTGGTTAATATGTGGAAGACTATAAAACAAGATAGACAAAGACACATGCAGATGCTAAGAGAGGCATTGGAGAGGGAAGCCAAAGAAGAAAAGCTTAAAAGATAATGCTCGTTTAGTGCAAGTAATGAACTTTTAACCAATGGCTTTTGGACTTTGAATAATCGCCAATCCATCTAACCTTTTTTATTGGGTGCTTAGTATGTATCCAGAAACACGAGCTCGAAAGATAATACATACATCCTGAGCCGAAGAAGAACGCTCACGTATTTGTTCTCGAAAAGGACTACGAACGACTGCAGCGGAAACGAATTTTTGCTATGTCAAGATACTAATGCCGCTTTGAGATTTTCGAGACACTGATAAAACAAAGCATTGTTTTTCTTCAAAATCCCCCTTGTGAATTTTTCTATAGTGAATACATGTTGCCTCTGAAATGTGCTCGGTATGAATCCTCCATAACTAAAAACTTGGATCACCACATACTTGTCGGTCAATGTAGCAACTTCCTCCTGTACACATGTATCATTTTCTTCGATAATGTTTCTATACAATATAAATGGGACTTCTTTACTGCTTAGAATAGTAGAGGCTTTTCTGAGTTTATCGACCAATATATCCACTAGCCAGTCTTCAACTATCACCTGTTTTTGTTCCAAGGAATTTAGCTCACTGGGTGTACTGAGACCCTGCTTTATCAATGGTTTTTTTTGATGTTAATTCAGTACTTAACTGCGTATGACAAGAAAGTTTGACACATAATACAGGAACTCTCCGTCCTATAATATATCTGAGCTTTAAGATCTACTGTTAGGCAGTATTCTTAAGGATCTGTATCATAAAACATCAGTGTCGAAATCAATCCGATTACATTTACACATGAACTCCTATACTAACTGTTAGTTCGATAGAACTTCTAAAACTCGAATATATATCTTACTTTCGCATCCCCTACGTTCAACGCACAGCTAGAACATTCGGGATAGGTAAAGCTTATCTTACGTTGACGGGCCATTCCGTTCATGCCTTTTGAAAGTCTGCGTGATTATATGGAAGCGCTGGACAATGCCGGACAGTTAAAAAGGGTTACAGCAAAGGTAAGCCCGAATTTGGAAGTTGCAGAGATCATGAGACGAGCTATGTATGCGCGATCTCAACCGGCAATATTGTTCGAAAACGTAGAAGAGTCATCGATGCCCATTCTTGGTAACGCATTTGGAACAATGGATAGACTGCATATCGCGCTAGAGACTAGCGATTTTACAGAAATTGGAGGGAGAATAGTGCAATTAACTAAATTCAAAATACCACCAGGGAGGTTGGACAAGCTTAGAATGTTGCCGAGGCTTTCGGAGATCGCTGACTATGGCCCTAAACATGTTGATTCAGGGCCTGTTATGGAGATAATAAAAACAGATAATGCAAGCTTTGCCTCTTTGCCCATATTGAAATCCTTTGTCGGCGATGCTGGCAAATTCATTACTTTTGGCCTAACTATCACAAAACATCCAGAAAGTGCTGTCCCAAATATGGGAGTTTACAGGATGCAAATTATTGATGACAAAAAAGCCATAATGCATTGGCAGATACACAAGCGCGGGGCGGAGCATTACGAGATAATGAAAAGGTCAAACAAGAAAATTGAAGTAGCCGTTGCCATAGGAGCAGATCCTGCTACAATCTTCAGCGCAGTTGCACCAGTTCCTGAAGGTCTAGACAAATTCCTCTTTTCAGGAATTACCAGAAAGAAGGGTATCAAACTCGTAAAATGTTCTACTGTCGATATAGAGGTTCCGGCAAATGCGGAAATAGTGCTAGAAGGCTACGTATCTCCAAATGATGTAGTCCTAGAAGGTCCATTCGGGGATCATACAGGTTATTATACTCCGCCTGAGCTATTCCCTATATTTACTTTAACTGCGATTATGCAGAGACACGATCCAATTTACATGACTACTGTCGTAGGTAAGCCGGTTTTAGAAGACGCCTACATAGGCAAAGTTATTGAGCGATCGTTTTTGCCGTTGATACAAATGCTACAGCCAGAAGTAGTTGACTTTTCTATGCCGCCTGAATGTTGGTTCCAAGGACTCGCTGTGGTTTCAATCCGAAAGCGATACCCAGGTCAAGCAAAAAAAGTTATGATGGGCTTGTGGGGAATGGGACAGCTTTCCCTGACTAAAATACTTGTGGCGGTAGATCCAGATATTGACGTGCACAATACACGGGAGGTATTGTGGGCCATAACTACTAGGGCTGATCCGAAACGCGACACAATAATAATTGACAATACTCCTACAGATACCTTGGACCCTGCTTCATCCTTACCTAATCTAGGATCCAAGATGGGTATCGATGCGACTATTAAGTGGAGAGACGAAGGATATACTAGGGAAGCCCAAGAATTAGCTGTAGTAGACGAGGAAACGAGGGCTTTGGTGGACCGTAAGTGGCCGGAATATGGTTTGGGCTAGACCTCCAATTTAGGAGGGCGAGTGGTTAAACAAAAGAATTCAACCCATGATTATAAAATCACTAAGTCAGCTTGTAAATAGATCATTGGTATCAGGTACGTTAGTAATTACATGGTCAAAATCTTATTATCCCTGGTAGTCTTCAGGAGCCGATATACTAAGTATGTGATGGTACATATAGTCGCAATTTTAGACCTCATCAATGTAGTAAAGCAGATGAAAGGAGAAGTTTGAAAAACCCTTTTATAGTCTTGTCATTGTCATTTCAATATGGCAAGCGATTCAAAAGGAACAGTTCCAAAAATTGTCGCATTGGAGGTCTTGGAGAAAAACGGTGTCAATATAGAAAGGCTAAAAGAATTAATTACAAAGGGAGTAGGAGCAGAATTTACAACGTATTACTATTATACAATCCTACGCATGCATTGTACTGGACTCGAGGGTGAGGGCATCAAAGAGATAGTTGAGGACGCACGTATAGAAGACAGAAATCATTTTGAAGCTATGGTACCGAGACTATACGAGCTAGGAGGTAGTCTACCAAGGGACATTAGGAAGTTTGCGGATCAAGCTGGCTGTCCAGATGCATATCTTCCAGATAATTGGGAAGATTTGACATCAATACTGAAAGTACTATTGGAAGCCGAACAATGTGCAATCAGATCATGGGGAGAAGTTTGTGATATGACTGCGGGCAAAGACCCAAGAACATACGACATTGCACAAAAGATTATGCAAGAAGAAATTGAGCATGAAGCTTGGTTTATAGAACTTCTTTCCAAAAGACCATCAGGACACTTTAGAAGGAAATTCGCTGGTCAGTCACCCCATACCGGAGAACAGGGCGGGTTAATACACCTTTAGGAACAAATAAGAGACATTTTCTTTTTATTAGTATGCACCCGCAACATTGCTAACTATTCCTAACGTGTTAAGTAATAGTTAAGTTAGTGATAGGAAACCTCGCGTGTGGGTATTGCAATATGCAAGTATGCTCTACCTGCTTCACTAAAGAGAATAACAGAGCGTAAAATGTTCAAGAACCATGAAACCTTCATACAGGTTTCTTAGACACAACTGGCCATTCATAGGGTTATTCATTGCATTATGGTTTTTTATTTCTGGATTTTACCCGTTTCCATTATATATCGCAACTGGAAAACCACTTGACGCCGTCATTATGCAGTTATTCTCATTGCCACTGTGATAAAGACCATACCTTTTGCATTCCTGATCGATGCCTGGAAAAAGCGTCCCCAACCGAGTTAACGCCGGCCAGAAATCAAAAAATGAAATTACGAGTCCCAGAACACGTTTATATTCATTAAATCCATTATCTATAGCAGGTGACAGATCCATATAGCATACTAGGTGTGAGTAGATGTGCCACTCCTGCGGAAATAAGGCGATCCTTCAGAGAGTTAGCGTTAAAGTATCACCCGGATAGAAACAAAAACTCTGAGGAATCTAGACAAAAATTCATGCAAATTGTTGAAGCATACAGGGTCCTCACTGATAATAGTGCAAGTACGGAACAATATCGCAACACACACAGCCGCGTCAGGACGCATGCATACTGTGCATCAGGCCATAAATGGATTTCTTCTAATTTGAGCGAGTTTTACGACCAATTTAAGAGAAGTCAGAAATTAACTACAGACACTCATGGTTACACACTAAGATACATTGGTAAAGCCACGAATGCGCTGATGAGAAAGGGATCGATGGTTTTAATTAGTTCTATTGCAACGGCGGCCAGATCGTTTGCTATTAATTCTACACAAACCGAAGAGGACCAGTCTCAATGAATGACCCACCATCGTTTGAGCTGATCTTCGCAGATGATCTTTTCGGTCAGATGTTGTTTCGGCTTCATAATTGGCGAGATACGCTCCCGCAATGGATTTGCTTCTGTTCTGGCACACCCGCAAAGAATCTTTATATATCATAGAAAAAGAAATTAATCAAGGCTAATGCTATTACCTTCTGAGATTGAGGCCAAGTCGTTAATACCTGCAATCCGATCTATATTAGCAAGGAAGCTCATTCAGGAGTTTTATCTCAAGGAGGAAGATGTTGCTAAGGTTCTTGGTGTTACTCAAGCAGCAATAAGTAACTATGTAAGGGGCACTAGGGGAGATAGGCAGCTCGCTTCCAAGCTCGCGGGGGTAGAGGAAGTACGGCGAATGATAGAGGATATCGCTAGAGATTTGGCGGCAAATAAAGCATACACGCCCAGTACCATGGCTAAGTTCGTTCAGCTTTGTAACTATATGAGATACACATTTATTATATGCGATGTTCATCATAGTATCGAATCCAATATCGACAGCAAGGTATGCGAACAGTGCGAAGTAATTCTTATGGGAAGTCGATTATAAGATAGTGATAATGATTTGGGGTTATTCATTGCCGACAGTAAATTGTATTGTGGCTAAGTCCGGTTCAGACAGTTGAGTAAAACAAACTTATAGAAATACAACCCCCAGATAATATGGAGCGATAGTATGACAACAGAGCCAAAAGAGCCACCCGACAAATCCGCAGATATAAAAAATGCTGCCGCATTGCTCTTGAAGGGCGGATCTCTCATTAGCGAACCATGCAGTGAATGCGGAGGTGTCCAGGTCAAGTTCAAGGATAGCATTATATGTGTCAACTGCAGAAAGAAACGAAGTATAGAAAAACCGCCCGATGCAGAAATCACACACAACGAGCGACCTACTGTAATACCACTTAACCCTGAGCGTGTGGAAGTAGAAATAGCCCCGGCTCGATTTATGATTCAAGATAAGATCCTAATGCTTGCTTCACAGATAAGAGATGAAGCTGACTTGGATGCACAGAAGCAGAAAGCTGATCTTATGGATAGATATTTGGACATTCTCCAAAAAATTGATCTGATAATAAAGTCTCGCTTGCAGCGATCTTAGGTTGAGCGGATGTGCTTACAGCGTTTTTCCAAGAGGAAAAGAAATCATGTGAAAGCTAATTCATTATCTATGCGACACAGAGGCGATGTCTTCTTTCAAGTTACTTTGAAGTCGTATCTTGACCTATAGATCTATGTTACTCATTAACATCTATTAGTCATATGAGTCGTGGTTCAAAAATTATTTTCATTGCTTGCATGAGCAATAAAAAAAGTGAAAAAAGAAGGAAAGGGCCGTGAACGGGAGTCCTTTCAGTTCTTATTTCGGAGCACTATAAGTTGGTGTTGTCATGTTTCCGCCACTAGCAGTACCAGAAGTACCTGGGCTTGTAATATTGCCACCGCCTACAGCGCTTGGTGAACTTGATGCATTTGTGCTACTAAGGGGTCCAGTTGGAGTAGTAGGGGAGCCTGACTGGGGGCCCGCGGCTTGCCCTGTTGTATTACCAGTGGAGTTCTGTGCAAGTGCTTTTTGTCCAAGCTGGAAAGATACTGCGGAAACTGATGCCACAAGCAGGATTGCAATAGTAACCTGCAACATTGCCATTGTTCTATATTGTTTAAACATCGGGATTAATCGAATGCCATGAAATTTAACCCTTTCTAAATTCTCTTCTACAATTCTCTTCTACCTTTTATACTCCGAATATTCTAGAGCAAACCTCGCACAATATGAAATCTTGGTTTGTTCTACATACTACATTTCCGATATTATGCCTAACAGGCAGGGCGGAAAATAGCGTTCTGACTGTGTTCGCTCAATTAATACTGAAATTCAAAGCATTTTTAACTTGAAATATCAAACGTAGATGGAGATGCTTATCATGTTTATTATAGCTGAACGAGTTAAACTAAATTCATGGAATTCTCCCGATAATGTACGTTCCTCGTCGAAATTATCGAAGTCTGCTTAGCATGTACCTTAGCATATTCCAAGATTTAGAACTGATGTTTAGCGCTCTGTATGCAGTATGGTTAAGAGAATTCAAAGTCTTTTTAAGAGAGAGAAGTAGACTAGTTGCCTCTATTTTCACTCCATTACTATGGCTTTTCGTTGTAGGCTCGGGCCTAGGCTCTACTGCTCCCTCAGTCGGCGCTGATTATCAGAAATTCATATTTCCGGGCATAATCAGTATGTCTGTAATCTTCTCGTCAGTATTCTTTGGTTCCTACATAATATGGGATAGGAAATTTGATTTTCTCAAGAGTGTAATGGTTGCCCCGGTGAATAGAGAGACTATTTTTGTAGGTAAAACGCTCGGGGGTATGACTACGTCGTTGGTCCAGGTGTCAATACTCCTGCTAGTTGGTGGACCAATAGGGATCCACCTCGATGCCATCACTGTATCCGAAATAGTTGCTATCGTGCTGCTTCTTTCATTTGCACTTACCTCACTTGGGCTGGCTATGGGAAGCTTCATAGAGAGTCTGGAAGGTTTTCAGCTTATAGTTAGCTTTGTTGTATTTCCCCTTTTTTTCCTAAGTGGAGCACTATTTCCTCTACACAACCTACCCGGATGGCTTTCCTTTCTGACTACCATCAACCCGGTCACTTATGCCGTAGATGCACTCAGAAATGCCATGATGCTAACATCTACGCATCCATTTGGGTTAGATACTGCGATTCTGTTTGCGTCAACGGTGGGATTAGCAATGCTAGGTATACTATCATTTGGCAAGATGAAAGCCGTTTAGATCATATTGAAAGGCTAGATTCTAAATTGGACAATCACTTGGTTCTCCAGTAATCAACTGAGTTGAAGATTAAAAGCATACCTGTTATCATTTACCAGAATCTGAAAACCCGGCAATCAAAGGACTGGTCAATTAAGTATTGGCATTCGATCTAATATTGTGCCTGTTAAGCTCGTATGGATAGAATAAATAGATACTTAAAGCGCTATGGCACACAATTTCAACAAATGCCGTTAATACATAATTTATTTTTCATTAAATATGGCTATATGGGCTATACGTAGTGGAATTCTTTCCGCGATAATCCCGACCCTCGCAGAATTAACGATCTCTGTATTGTAGCTAAGTGAACGCAAAGAAAGGTTTACCATACCTATCATACTAGCCATTAGAGTAATGCTGACTTGATCTTGACTTGGTTTCAGTCAAAACAAAATAAACAACAAATAGTGGAAGGTACCTCTGGCTCATTGTATTTTTGTCCATAGATACCTTAATGCCGAAGATTCAGTACCAGAGATCTTGAGCAATAAACATGAAAGAACTTTCCAACAGTAATGATTTCAACTATAATATTAAGGCGACTTTAGTAGCAGATATTTGCCTTCCTTATTTTCAGAAGTCAAGTAGTAATCAGGCATGTATACGAGTGCAAAATAGCAAAGCTCTTTAATGTTAAGATGAAATGGATTCTTCTATTAGACCTTGTCTATAGATCTTTCTCTTTCGAGCGGCGAATTATTGAATATAAAAGTAAAAAGAAGTACGAGATGCAAACACATACAGCTTAAAGCCAATATCTATGGAATACATGTTGTTGCCCCTGTCAACTATGACTTTCAGAGCATTACAAGGTTCATACACAGCCGAATGGAGTGGATTTCAAAAGTTCATAAATACTACGCGAAATTTGTTGAGAAATTCGGTCAAGATAGTGATCCCAGCGGGAATTTTTTGACTTATTTGGGATCCGTCTATAAATTGCAAATAGTAAACGATAGAAGGTCATATAATATTGTATCAAATAATCTCAAAGTAATAACATTTCATGTTAACGATAGGCGAAAATATAAACGGGAAATAATATCCTGGTACAAAAGAACAACCTCCAAGATCATATTTCAACGCCTTCCTTTGCTCAGTACAAAGTTGGACCTTAAATATAACAGAGTCTTAGTTAAGAGTCAGAAGTCAAGGTGGGGAAGTTGCTCAAAGAATAAGAATTTAAATTTTAACTTACTCTTATCAGCCCTGCCCTCTGAGGTAGTAGATTATGTAATTATTCACGAACTAATACACCTAGTAGAGTTCAACCATTCCAAGAGATTCTGGGATTTGGTCAAAACACATGATCCAGACTATAGCTATCATAGGAAAGTCCTGCGTAGGTACAGTTGCCTGACTAATTTATTTTGGTACATTCCATAGCAAATTGAAATACGTAAATAAAACTACATCAGAGTCCTAATTCCTTGAATGAGTACATCAATATCTTCTTCATTATTATAAAAGTGTGGCGATACTCTTATTCCTCCTCCTCTGGCAGAGACAATTATTCTGTTCCTTTCCAACTTCCTGACAATTTCGTCAGCACTACGCATCTTAAAAACAATTATTCCTGACCTCGATTTTTCTTCTTCTATAGGGGAGACAATATCCAGATTTAATTCGTCCAATTTTTCGATAAGATATGAAGTGAGATTAAGAATCTGTCTTTCGATATATTCTATTCCGATTTTCGATATATATTCAATAGCTGCCTTCAATGATAATATATTACAAAAATGGGGTGAACCTAGTTCGAATCTAGATGCTGTTGTTGACATATTTATCTTGCTATTATCATACACATCCCTATCCTTCTGTCCAAGCTGACTATAAAAGGGCGAATGAAACTCAAACTCATTTTCGAGATATTGTCTTTTTACAAAAATGGTGCCTATCCCAAATGAGGACAATAACCATTTGTGACCGTTAGAAGCCATAAAATCAATATCAAAATCTTTGACATCAAAGTGTAGAGCCCCCAGAGATTGGGTCGGATTTACAATAAGATATAATCCGTGACTCTTAGTCAGTTCGCTGAGATCCACTAAATCCTGACGAAATCCCGTCGAATACTGCACATGGCTTATTACCACTGATCTAGTCTTACTGTTAATAGCATCTGATATGTCTTGTCTTAGTATTCTTCCATTTTTAGCTTTTACAAGGTGAATGTGAGACCCTATATTTAACCAAGGCAAAACAGAAGATGGGAATTCAAGTTCGTTGGATATCACACTGCCTTTTGCGTGCAGCATATGCGCTATTATGTTCATGCCTTCACTTGTAGAATGAGTAAATCCTACTTCGTCCGAAGATGCATTTATAAACCTCGCAAATAGATCTCTAGCTTCTTCCATTTCTTTTATCCAATCTGGCCATAGTGCACCAGCATGATTTATCATACCTTTATAAAATTTCAATATTTGTTGAACCACAGGTGTAGGTTGAGGTGAAATGGCTGCATTTGCCAAATATGTATACCTATTAGTGATAGGAAAATCCGTTCTAATCTTTTGCCAATTTCTCATGTTTAGATTTGTTCACACAGGTTCATATAGATAATAGCTATAGCTGGGACCTATGTTGCATATGAAGGTAAGATTAGGAGAATTATTGAATTGCCTTTTGCGTACTCTCCTTTTAAGTCTCAGGTATAGAGCACATCATCAGTGATTATGACGGATTTGAGCTGACGTGATGTCATATACCAAACATAACGTCAATATTGACCTGATGTAATCTGTAGACTACACGTAAAATGTGGTCCGAAATTTATCGTCCTGCAAGAGCACAAGACATGATAGGAAACGAGGACGAAAGACTGACGGTCATGAAGTGGCTTTCAGCGTGGGTCAGTGGTAGTAAACCTCTTCTATTAATTGGTCCACCCGGGGTTGGCAAAACAACACTTGTTCATGCGTTAGCAAGGCAGTTAGATTATGATCTTATCGAGATGAACGCAAGTGATACGCGGAATCGTGATCAGTTGGAGCTATTAATTACTCCAATACTTGAGAACACAAGTGTCTTTGGTAAAAAGATTTTATTATTTCTGGACGAAGTTGATGGAATATCTGGCAGGGAGGATACAGGCGGAATCGAATCTATTTTAAGATTGATGAAGAAGCCCTCCATTCCAGTCATTATGGCAGCAAACAATAAAGATGCTAAAATCAAGGAGCTGGCAAAACTATCCAAAACCATTCAGTTCAATGCTGTGACCCCGAGGTTGCTAATGTTGCTTTTAGACTCAGTGATTAAGGATCAAGGTAAGAAGATGAGTACAAGTGACAAATCTGCCATCGTAGATAAGGCTCATGGCGATATTCGATTGTTGTTAAACATACTACAGGCAAAGATTTCAGGCTACGATAAAACAGCAACCTCCAACGCTGAGATTGATATTGCTGAGGCAATAAACGGATTCTTTGGAGCTGAAAATGAGGATGCTGCTAGATCATTTTTGCTTAGTGCAGACGCCAATTATCCAGATCCCCGATTTGGCGTTTCAACTGAAGAAAGGCGAAAGGATATGCTAGGTGCACTATTTTCAAGCACGGTTTCGTCACGCATTGATCTTCTAACGATCGCGGATATGCTAGACGTATTATCTAAAGTAGATATGATAGTAGGCCGAACAGGAAGAAAACGGCAATGGAGTCTTCTACGGTATGTCGATTATATTATAGCTAAAGATCTTTTTGAGAAGGGCCACAATAAACCTATAAAATATAACCAGTATTCTATGAGATGGGATGTTATGGGACCTGTCTTTGCTCGCAGCAGATCATTAAAACCGCTCCTTGATGAGTTGGCTCGTGCTACGCATACCTCTACTAGTACATTCGGGTCATTCTACATGCCATATCTAATTGAGATAATAATCAACGCAAAAATTATTCCCAATGAAATTGCGGAGGTCTACAACATGGACGAAAAGGCAGGCGTAGCATTAGCAAAAGAGATCGAAAGATCGAGAAGCAGAAGTGGCTTGCATTATCGATGATGCGCTCGAGAGCCATTTATGGTTTATAATGTCGAGTGCTTGTCAGCATCGGCTGATTTCAGCACATTTGTATAGTTAACTTATTTAAGCTGTGGTATAACGATATTGATTCACGAATTGCAGAGCAAGCATGCAATCATTTTGAGGCTTGCACGTTTTGTAAATTTGAATTTTCTAACGCGCTTATATAATGATACTTACTTGTCATTACGGTAGCCGCTGAAAATTCTAGGAATCCTATGAGATCATGTCATATCGTATCATATCATGTGCTATAACCTGTAGGTCTGCTAATAGTTTTTATCATTAGTCGGAGAACCTTTACAACAGGCTTCGATGGGGATAAAAAATCCTGTAATACTTAAATTTATGACGGTAGTAGGAGGCAATTCAAATCCACTATCAATCGCAACCTCTGCTTCGCTTGTCCTAATTTCAATATTCTATGCGTATAGTATAGCATCATATCTTAAATTAACCACTTACCCCTTTCTAAATCGTATAGTTTATTATGAATTCTTCCACTCTTTTATTTTCAGTCAATTTACTGATAACATAGTAATCATTTCTTTGACAGCAACGTGGTTTGCGCTCTCGACTAATGGAAGGATAAGATTCTTTTTACCTGCAGTTTATTGCTGTGGATTGGCTCTTTTAGCAGCAGCAACAGGCCCTCACATCCTATTTGATATCACAGTAGTTATGTCGATGCCTGTCATAATAGCACTTCTCATATTCAATAGGTTACTAAAGCAAAGCAGACTAAAAATTGTAAACAACAGTTCAAATACGCTGCTAATGAATTACTTTGCAATAGCAGGGACTGTAATAGGAATCATAGGTCTATCCATTTCCTTGATGCCGCTTTTGTATGTTTCTCGTTACATAATATACATTAGAAATTATGAATACGAGCTCTACTTGCTATTGTCAAGTTTTTCAGCGATCTTGCTGCTTTTGTTACTAAGCTGCGTTCCTCTTAAGATATTCTTGAAAGAACTTGGGACCGCACTCCTACGTATCAAGCGTAATGACTATCTCCATTCTATTGCTTCAAATAAGGATGATAACAATAATAATGATTCGATAAATTCAAAATTCAAATTCATTTACGCCTTGCTTTTGCTTTTTATGCTCTTATCGCTCATTATAGCACTTGTTCCGCATCAGCCTCAAATTAATCCAAACGGTCAACAAATAGGAGTAGACACAGACTATTATGTAAATTGGATAAATGCATTAAACCATGCAACTGATAACAGAGATTTTTTTCATCAGGCATTTGTGGTACAGAGTCATGGAGATAAGCCTATTGTTCTGATTTTTTTATTCACAATCACCAAATTTCTAAATGTTGCTGACTCCCGTTTTATTGTAGAACATCTGCCCCTTATCCTTGGTCCTCTGCTCGTTTTAGTGGTATTTTATTTGACACGTGAGATGACATCAAATGATAATCACGCTTTATTGGCCTCCTTTTTCACGTCTATATCATTTCAAGTCACTGTTGGAATTTATGCAGGTTTTTATGCAAACTGGATTGCCCTAATAATTGGATACCTGTCCTTTGTATTCCTTGTGAGATCATTAAAATATCCAACTACTAGCAAGCAGAATCTAACTGTGTTCTCAGTGTTGATAGTACTTTTGCTGTTCACTCATATCCATACGTGGAGTATCATAGTAGCTGTTATGAGTGTACTTCTGATAATATTGATGACGATAAAACAGTATTCTAAACAGAGAATAGTATTATTACTTGCAATATTATCAACTTCAATTGTCTTTGACGTAGTTATAACATCAATGACAGGTTCAGTCTCTGGCCTTGATAAGGACATTGAATTCGCTAAAGCTACCGGAACTGGCATAGAACAGTTTGCTGTCAGGTGGAGTAACCTTACACGATCAGTGTATTCTTTTTTAGGTGGCCAGTTCAGCAATTTTATAATTTTTTCTCTTGGATTGTGTTGGGCTTTTCAGTCAAACACACGCGATATATCAAGTAAATTCCTTATGATATTTATGTCAATTGGTCTTGTTGCATTCCTTATCGGCGATTATCGAGTGCAAGCGAGGATATTTTATGATATTCCCTTTCAGATACCTGCAGCCATTGCTTTGTCATCCTTATGGGAGTCCGGCCGAGGAAGGTTAATTGCTATCCCAGTTTGTATTTGGCTAGTAAGTTTGGCGATAAGAGCGGTAAGTAATTTTCCAGTTCTTCATTCTGCCTAGTTTTTGCGTAAAAAAGATTCAAACCATCTGGTAATGATTTAGAAACTAACATCAGTATCACTGGTGCTGGTATATCGGTTTATTACTTGCAGACATGAATGAAAAAAACTTAATTGTGTTAACTGACTAAAAATACCCTTGCTCGAAGAAGAGAAAGATGATGTGTTCTTTAGTAATCCAGCTGATAGCCCTGTTTCAGTAATCATACCCACGATAAATTCTGCTAAAACTTTACATCAGTGTTTAGAATCCATAAGATCACAAAGACATAAAAATATCGAAATCATTGTAGTAGATGCGTATTCATTAGACAATACAACCCAAATTGCATCCAATTTCAATGCCAAAATTTATCTGGCGGCAGGCGAAAGAACGGCTGCTAAGAATCTTGGTATATTAAAGTCAACAGGCGCTTTTTTATTTTTTGTGGATTCAGACATGATACTAGATGCTGGTGTTATCTCAGAATGCGTCTCTATATGTTCATATGATCCTAACATTGCTGGAGTAATAGTTCCTGAACGTTCAATCGGTAGAAGTTTTTGGGTGAGGGTTAGAGATTTTGAAAAAGCTCTTTACATAGGATCGAAGATAGAATCAGCTCGTTTTTTTCGCAAATCATTTGTTGCTCAAGTAGGTGGATTTGAAGAAGATATAGTATTCTACGAAGAGAGCACCCTTCATCAAAAACTCGAGATGCGTGGTTTGACTGTGGACAAAAGAGCAAGTTCATTCATACTTCACAATGAGGTGGAGTTTAATTTAACAAAATGGCTTCGTAAGAAACAATATTACTCTAGGAATGCAGCTTTATATGCTAGCAAATTCCCAAACTATGCCAAAATACAGACGAAAGTTAGTTATAGAATCAGAATCTTTACAAGCAACTCCAATTGGAAAAAATTGATTCAGCATCCTGTACTAAGTGTAGGTCTTTTTGTACTGAAGAGCTTAGAATTTCTTGTGTCACGGATATGATATAGATCAATCGATAGTTACATCGAAAAGTGCGTGTTCCCAGGATTTGTGCTCAAAAACTGATAGCGTCGTGATCGGATACACGATCACCAGAAGGACATTGGTTGGAGACGCACAACTATCTGGCTTCCTTAGGCGAACGCTGCGTCCCTGAGTAATCATCATTTCAAAATGTAGATCTTTGTCGAATTACCAAAAATTGGATTTCTCGCATCAGTCAGAGATATACGAACTCAGGAAGGCTATTGCATGCGTTTAGCAAAGACGTTATGATGGCCCATTATAGGTCCCTAACCTGTAATCATCATATCTATGATCTCCGATTTCACGGCGGCCATACGTATCGTAGCAGGTTATGCCGATATCCTAACAGCCATGTCAACTTTCTGGGATTTATAAGATGAGATAACGCATGCTCGATGTATATATATTGAGAAAGCAAAATTTTATACCTAATTGTTATTTCTTATGATTCTGTCAAAATCGTCGGCGGTACTGTCCCAGTTAAATTGCTTTGAAAATTCAAGAGCATTCGAACTATATCTTCTTAACAATGTACTGTCATTTAACAAATCCAAGGCGGATTCAGCCAGGCTCTGTGGAGAGCAGTTAGCTGTTAAGATTCCTGTCTTTCCGTGTTTAACAGAATCTCTTAATCCTGGAACATTGTACGCTATAACCGGGGTCCCCATGGCGTTAGATTCGGTCACTATTAAGCCCCATCCTTCTCGCACCGCAGGTGCTAGAACAAGATGCGCTTTGGAGAGCATTTCATACTTTAGTTCGTTGGTCACGTGGCCATAGAACTTGATACCTTCCATCTTGGAATTTTCAAGCTTTCGCAACATATAACCATCTCCTATCATCCACATTTTTGCTTCTGGAATCTCCTTTCGAATTATCCGAAATGCTTCTATTGCGTGATCAGGAAGTTTTGCTTTTTTGAACCTACCTATAAAGATAATGGTAGGTTCAGACTCTTTGTTTGGCAGCTCATGCAAAGGTTCAACGCTTAGTCCAGGCCGTACCAGCAGGATTTTCTTGAACCCTAACCTTTCCAAGTCCTCCTTAGATGAATTAGAGACCGTAACTGTTAGAACATTTTTGTAGTAAGACAACCATTTTTGCTCGAGATAGTAATAACCGATAAAATTTAAAGGAAAAAATGTTTCATAGAACCAAAACTCTCTTGCCAGCTGGTGAATCAATGCTAATATTGGCTTATTTCTGACAAATTTTGGAGTCAGAAAGGGTTTGGTGTTTATCTCGTCGACAATGTAGTCAAAATGATTGCTGTGTCTGAGATAGTATTCACGTGCCTTGCGATATACGGAGTATTTACTCCCTTGCCTTATAATATTCACGCCATCTATTTCTTCATTTCGCGAGCCTTTAGGAATCTCTGCTGTAAAAAGAGTCATATTGTATCCTTTTTTGACCAGCCGGCGCATGACCTCGTGAGTAAAGACTTCGGCTCCTCCTGCGTTAGGGTTCTGAATGTCATTCCAATTTAGCCATAGAACCTTCAAGGATAATTTTTGACTCGATACTGTCTATAAATATTGACCTGATCAATTTGGATGTTGAAAACGCACTAGACATCAAAAATTACACACTTGGATTTCTGTAAGCTGAATATATGAATTAACGGTTATGACTTAAAAGACACAATACTGCATATACCTTTTGGAGTCCCGCAGTAATGCATATGGGGCAAGTAGAGGGTATATGCGTACTTAGTAAAACATTAGGTCGATAAACTTTGTAAATAAATGCTGTCAAAGCTTTAAAATTGGGCTGCATTAGCTGGTATCGTGAAGGTTTCATTTTTTTAAATATTTGCATAAAATAGATGGAAAATAGTATTTTTGGTAACGAATTAGGTAATAAAATGTTGGTAGAGTTACATGTCGCGGAGATGCATGTCCAATCAGATAGACTGGCATTAAATCTTTAGCAGAACCGTTAAAGCAAGAAGCAAAATCCGACTCGATAAGACGCTTATTTTGTATAGCTGTTAAAACGAAATAGTAAATCACTTCTTGCACTCATAACCCATTACAAGTTTATTTACAGATCGGGTATCTTTGCATAAATATGATAAGGACGAAGAGAAGTAACATTTTTTTGAAGATCGATGACTGTATATCCATATTTATGAAAAACATCCAATACGTCATTCTTTGATATACCATGTTCTAGTAGGATGGATGGATGGATCTCGCATATTACGTTTTTTACAGTATGGCTTCTCAGGGCATTTCCTAATCCTTTTAGAGCAAAGTATTCGTATCCTTCGATATCCATAATCATAATGTTTATCTCTTTTATACTTAAATTAGAGATAATATCGTCAAGGGGCTCTGTCTTGATAGTTTTACCTATCTGATTGCAATTTGCTTCGTATACTTTATGCATAGATGATCCGGGTCCTTGGAGAAGACGAGAGTAAGATGATTTATCTCCTGCAGCAATATTCAGCACTGTTACATTCGAAAAGCCATTCAGTTCTACATTTCTCCTGATTCGCTGGCAGTTCTTTTCGTCTGGCTCTATTGCTACTACATGGTTTGCTTTTCCCGCGGCCAAAAGCACATAATATCCTATCCATGCTCCAACCGTGAATATCACATCACCTTCTTTCATAATCGCCAAAAATTTTTGAGTAACCATAGGCTCATACGCATCAAAAGGTATGGCCCTTTCTGCTGGCTTGGAAAGATCTACCTCTATCAAAATCCTGTTACATATCTTATACAATTTCGGCGTTTGATTCCTCGTAAAGTAATTGTAGAGGGGAAAAAGAATCTTGGCAAATTTTGAGTAATAAAGTCTTTCTAAAACTGAGCCTGGAATCAGATGCAACATTTTCATTACATTTCTAAGCAGATACGTTTTAACGTGGTATAAAAATCTGTCAGATATAACATAACACAACACAACGTCACAGTTCAACAAGGCACCCAGTCAGGAATTCCAAGTTATTTACAAAAACAAAAAACAGTATATGTCTGCGATCCAGATACGTTGCTTATTATCGCAAAGTATCTACGGTTATAAACAATTTGACCTTTTATCAAAGACAATATTATAGGTAAGTAATGAAGTACTACCTTCCTATGATCCCGATTCTCATTGCTCTAAGATACCAACGCGTTAGGGCTATAGTATGGGCTAGGGTCTGCTAGCATGGCCTTGATATGCTGGCAATACCAATACATTCGACCTTTAACTTACTTACCTTTGCACCGGTGCTCAGCATTGGCCAGATTATTGAATATTACCTTATCCTCTAAATAGCCAATTCATTTTCTACGCCAGATTCGATATCTATAGCACGTGCTACGGGCCATATAAAGATCTTTCCGATTTTAGTATTTTTTCTAATGACATCTATTGCATCATTTTCCTTATTGTCAGGCAATACCACTTCAAGCTTATATTTATCCCCGAACTCTGGCGTATACATTCCTGTTCCTTTTGAGGCATGAAGTTGCGGAACGACGCTCTTACCTCTGCCTTTGACTTTTGAAACTGTAACCCCACCAACATTAATGGTTTTGAGGGCATCACTGACGGCTTTGATATCGTTCTGTGATATTACTATATCTATTTTTATCACGGATTTGAGCGGTCTGCTCGGAATTTAAAGATTAAAGTTTTTTACGTGACAAGGTCTAGATGTCGAGTCAATAAAAGAACCTTAATTTAATATTGGACTTTTATTTAGAATCCTCAAGTCATGTCTTAGTATTGTAATATAAAAATAAATTCAAAACCTAGGGTGGTTATAATCTGCGAATTATGGTTATTATGTTTATCATACTCGTGTTGTCTTCCATATGTAAATTATTATTATAGAAGGATTTATTTACTGATGTAATTAATCTGATTTTGTTTTATTATATGTTTGATTCTTTTATGCAAATAATGTCAGCCACATTTATGATCGTACTTTTAATGTTACTTCCTTCGCAACTGAACTATCATAATTCTTTGTACGGTGATGTCTCAAAAGTCTCACTATCATCACACTATATGCCTACTATCAACGATCCGGCTCTCAAGGTTGACACTATTTTCAGGGGACTGAATTTTCCTACTAGCATGGCATTTCTTGCTCCAAACGACATCTTAGTTCTAGAGAAAAATAACGGAAGTGTCCAAAGAATAGTAAACGGAAAGATCCAGGCCGAACCTCTGATCAAAGTTAGTGTAGCCAACAAAGGCGAAAGAGGAATGCTGGGAATCGCTATCACCAACAATTCAACAAGACACGTAACATATGTATTCTTATATTACACCGAATCTGGAGGTGGAATCACTGGTGATGATTCTAGAGCAGGTATACAGCCGTTAGGAAATCGTCTATACAGATATGAACTAATAGATAACAAGCTGGTGAACCCTAAATTGCTTCTAAACCTTCCGATTTCTCCTAAGACTCCTAATCATAATGGAGGAAAGATGGTCATAGGACCAGACCAAAACATCTACCTTGCAGTAGGTGACGCTGATAAATTTTACAACGAATATTTTGATCATATACCCGTCGCCACTATAGCCCAGAATCTCAACAACAATAAAGAACCCGATGGAGCAGGTGGAATCCTACGCATGACCCAAGACGGCAAACCTTTACTCAAAGGTATTTTCTCTAATAATGATTATCCTCTAAACTTGTACTATGCTTATGGTATTCGAAACAGCTTCGGGTTGGCTTTTGATCCCTTAACAGGAACATTATGGGACACAGAAAACGGCCCAGATTACGGTGATGAGATCAATTTAGTACAGCCTGGTTTTAATAGTGGATGGGGAAAGGTACAAGGTATATGGTACAATAACGGAAGTCGTCAAGGTCACGCTATACAAAACCCATCTGATCTAGACAAGAATAATATCCTAGTAAACCTCGCAGGCAAAGGCAAATACAGAACACCCGAGTTTATCTGGAACGAAACAGTCGCAGTTACTGGACTCACATTCCTCAACTCAACTAAATTGGGTAAACAGTATGAAAACGACATGTTTGTTGGAGATTTCAAAAATGGCAATCTTTACCATTTCAAACTAAACGACAACCGGACAGGATTGAGTCTACATGGCCAGCTAGCGAACCGGCTAGCGTCTAGTCCTAAAGACATTCACGATCTGATACTTGGCAGAGGCTTTGGTGGAATTACCGATCTCAAGATAGCACCTGATGGTAACCTTTACGTTATTTCTAACCAATCAGGGACCGGAACGATATACCGGATATCTCACAAATAAATCAAAATATATTTTGTGAAATAATCTGTGATTTTAATCCTACCTAGTCTGTAAGCCGTTAACACATAGCATAGCAGCAATGAAACACACAAATAATACTGTATACGATGATCATTACGGAATCAGAACGTGCTCTTCCCATCCTTGCATTTCAAAATAGCAACAAAATTATATCTTTTAAATTTCAATAGACTTGAAAGTCTTCTCCCCATCATTTCTGCACGCCCGTTTAACAGTAAATAAATCGAAGAAAGACAAATGGCCATTATATATAATGTTAGACCAGCATCATGATATTTTTGTGGCTGAAAATATAATCGTACTTTGAAGTGTCCCGTTCTATTTATGTACCAACCATTCGCAAAATCGTCAACAACGAAATGGTATTTATCGTCCAACTTTTCCTTTTCATTGATAAAAGCTTTCCAACCATCATCATATGATTCGGCAAATAGCAGGTAAAACGGTTTACGATCACTGACTATATCCAAATTATATTCAGTAGACGAGATCTTTTGATATTTATTTACGACCTCTCCAGTACTTTGAAGCAGCGAAGACGCCTTATTAGTATTATTGGAACTAATAGGACCAACCGAACTGTTATTGTTATTGGTAACATTAAATTCAGCTGACACATTTTTGGACCCATCGATTATTGATAAGGAACCAGATTGCCCTGGTATCCTAAATATTGAATAATATTGATTATCCAGTACGCGATCAAATTGTAAATTATTTAATTTTTCTTCTATTTGTTTTGATTGATTTCTCAAGTCATTTATGTTACCAGATAAAGTATCAACGTCGCAGGCCAGCTTTTTAATTACTAAATATTTTATTCCAAGTTTATGCATATAATTTGCAAAATTGTAGTCCGAGAGTATGGTATTACTTGAGAGACTTGATATAAAATTGCTCTCATTTTGGAAATTTACCTGATGCACAGTGGAAATAGTGGATATGCCCGAAAATCTGAGAATGTCATTTCCCCAATAGCTACCATTTCCATCACACCATAAAATGCTCGCCAAAGGATAGACTAAGACTCGGGACTTTCCAGTAACTACCTCATAATCTTCCTTCAAGTATTGTACCGCTGGTCCATATTTGGAGGGCATATCTGTAAACGCGGAAATTTGCTGCAAGTTGCCTTGCGTTTTTCCAACCTTGGTGGGCACGAAATTTCCACTATAAAATGGCCACGTCCAATATGCTACTATAAAAACTACAATTAATGTGATAGCTATTTTCAGAGGTTTGTGCCCCAAGACTATTCTTAGTTTGAAAAGTTGTTGCACAGAATAGCAAAATAGAATGATCAAGACCAGTGTAAATTCTGATTCGAATTTATGATACGGGTCCCGAAATGCAAGGAGCAATGCTGGAGAATTTTGCAATATTAAATACCCCGTCTCTCTTAGTAAAATAATAATTAGAACAGTAAGGATTACTATAAATGGATACATATTCTTCGAAATTCCATCTTTGAAGAAGATTATTCTTATTGCAATGCTAGCTACTATAACTGACGCTACTGCTATACCAAATATTGAGGATATATTGGGAAGATATATGTATTCATAATTAAACCAAACCAGTTTTTCATAAAGAGGTGGGAGCGGTGTCAAAGAGAATAGAGAGGGTAGGTTGATATGTTGTGTGTTTGTTAGATAGATAGATTCAGCACTCTGTAGATGTGTGTCGCGTAATGCTGACAATTCCTTTGGCTGAATTTCCATAGTACTCATCAAATATGCCGATAGCGGTAGGATAAGTACTCCCAATACTAGGAGACTCCTAAGAGCTGCTATTTTGGATGATATTTTCCCTGCAAAACGTACGCTAAGTCCAAACGATACTGTAAGGAGCAACGTAACGAATGCAAATGATGCATAATATGCTAAATTTGCGAATCCGGGAAGACTTAGAAATTCCGAAAACAATAAAACTAAAATGTACTTTCTTGATTTTTCACCGTTGACTATTTTTATAACACTTAGAAATATCAGAGGAAGCATAGCATGCAGAATTATATCTGCATTTAAGATTCTCCATGTATAAAAGAGAGAAAGAGGATTTGCAAGGTATAATACTGCAATAGCTATTGAAAAGATTTTATTTATACCTAAACTTCGTGCTAATATGTAAGAACCAAACAGAGTTAAGTTACAAATTATGAATAAAAAACTAAACTGAGTTATCATTATGTCATTGGTTAAGAGGAAAATAGGAGATACAAAAAGATACCAGAGTGATAAAAATGGTCCAGAAGGATCGAAATATCCGAAATTAGCTATATCTCTCCATAGAGATCCAAACTTGCTAAATAAGGATAGAGGGTCGATCGGATAAGGCGAATCGTGAAAAATAATTGGTCTAAACCCTCCGGTATAGTACTGTGAGTACAAGCTCACAAAAGAAATAAAGATGAATAAAAAATAATGGCAATGTATTCTCATTTCAGTCAGCATTTTGTATATCTGCAGATGTAAGGTTTCATTGGTATCTTTTAAATATGCTTAGTGCCACTGTCATAATTCAGGTATGACAAAAAAATTGACAAGCTGAGTGAACCAGCATTTTGCGTACTTTTATTTACTATATATACTTATAAAAAGACACTTAACAACGGCATTCTTAATATTACAAGATTTAGGCATAATCATCTATGAATTGCTTTCTCGAAAAGAGACGATTGCTTCAATGCATCGAACATAGAAGAACTTCTTTGCCTATTTTGTCGACGTAATTTTTTCCTTAACGTGTCACACGTCAATAGCAGGTCCAATGCATGAGATACGTTTTCTACATCCGGTCGGACCGTCAAGTTGTTTTCGCCTATGATTTCTGGTATGGTCCCGATATTTGATGAAACAATAGGCAACCCTGATGCCATTGCTTCAACTAGAGTAAATCCAAATTGCTCCTGCCAAGTTAAGATTATGCCTGCCCTCTTAACCTGTACGCTTGGGGAACAGAACACACTGCATTCTGCATATACAGAGGCTAGTTCAGGCCGCGGTACATATCCCTTATATTTTATTTTCGATCCAGCATTCCTTAGTTTCATAATTTCAGATTCAAACGAGCCTTTGCCCACGATGATTAAGCTAATATCAGATCTTTCAGTAGACAATTTGTGAAATGCACCCAGAAGTATTGGTATTCCTTTGTTTGGCTCAAGATTTCCTACGAATAATATTTTGTCGGAGGTATCTTCAGATTCTCTAAAATTATCAAGCAGAATTCCCGGGTAAATGACATCTATCTTATCATTTTGGATACGTAGTGTTTGCATGGATTGTCTTGAAGTATCAGAAACCGCGATAAACCTGCTTGCCTTGGATTTAACAATTTTAGTATAGTTAGAGAATGGAGGAACTATATAAAATACAGATCTCTTTATATTTTCCCAGACTATGACAATGTGCTTAAGTGAAAATTTGTCTGACAGGTGTGAAGCCTGATCACTTAGAGAAGAGAATACTTCAACGGTGATGATTGTGCTGATCTTTTTGGCACGTATAATTTTTGCTAGTGCCGACTCTTCGTAGGCCACGAGTGCCGCTGTGCTCCCTAATTTTATTAATCTGCTCATCGATTTAGTTTCTATCGGAACAAAGAAGTATTGAAAATTAAATTCCTTGAACTCATCAAGCGAATCAGAATAGTTAATAAAGGTCTCCTTGTCAATTGCTATTATAACATCATCCTGAAAATTGCATAAGTAATGCAGTTCATACGGCCTCCTAGATGGCGGAGTTAAAAATAATACACCCAAGGCGATAATCTGTGTCCTATAACCATGATTATTATATAATTTTACTACCAAAAGTTCTTCAAATAAAATACTAATATTACTACATGGAACGATGTTGGTAGCATCTAAGGAGCCGGTAAGTTATTGCTGTGGCATATTATATTTATCTTGAAAAGCGGTCCATGTTTTTTGCTCTAATATAACTTCCCACTAGCAGTTGGTCTTTAGTCATATCAAATCCAGTGAAGGCCTTCTTAACTATGTGTGGATTGCTGAATATTGTATCTACATAAACATTGAATAACGTAACTGGATGCAGCAACAAATTTCTCAGGATTCTTTTATATATATAGGTCATAGAAATAGGCTTGAAGAAGAAACCACGATTGAGCAGTAACTCGTCGATTCTGCTTCTTGTACCATGGAACTCTAATGAAATGACATCAGCATTCTTGAAGGTGTCAATACTTGTATGTATTACGTCTACTTCTGATCCTTCTATATCCATTTTTATAAAATTTATCGTCTTGTCTATACCCATTTCTTTGAGGATAGTCCCCAAGGTGCTAATCCTACCCCACGATGGCTTGTCAAAAGGAGCTATGATTTCTTTCTCCTGGTCATCTTCTTTTCCTACGCCAACATTAAAAACGATAACGTTTTGACATTTATTTTTCTTAACATTAAATTTCAACAGTTCATAGTTGTCAGAATCAGGTTCTAACGCAATTACGACTCCATTTGGCCCAACCTTCTTTGAAGCAATTATACAAAAATCTCCCGTACATGCTCCCAAATCTAAAACGATATCGTTTTTCCTTATAAGACTGCTACGATAAACATCAAGAACAAAAACTTCTTTTAAGAATTGAAAATAAGTTCTCGGATAAATTACATTATATTCATCGTATTTGAAATTCGCAAGTTCCATGATTTTACAACAAACGGCGGTGATATAATACTTCATAAAACACCAAATCCTATTTTGATATAAAGCAAGTGGTCAGGTGACAGCAGAATTTTGTTTCAGATAATTTTCTTCTGCATCTCTTGTAACCTTGCATATGCAGCAAGAATTTTTCAATTTGCAGCAATGCCATTATTATAATGCCGTACATTTTCCGTGATCAGTTTACAATATAGTATGTAATACATTGTATTACATACGACAATCTTTGATCTTTTATGTGGACGTCCTGAATTAATATTTGTTTTTAGAACTACAGCATATGAATGTAAAGATATTATGCGACAAATGCAAACAAAATGAAGTTCAGATTTATAATGACAATGGAAACTGCTGTCTCTTATGCTGGTATGACATGACAGATCCTTCAGTGTCTTCTGAGTTAGGATTTTTTTCGGAAGCTAATGATAATACCGTTGCAGATATTGTAACAACAGATTGGCACCTAGGTAGTATTCATTTCATCTTATTGAAAAATCTAGGGTAAAATCTACTTAGTAAAAATATCAACTAAACAAATTAGTAGAAATTGATTTAAAAACAATTGTAGTGTTCCTATGATGTTATAATTCGAGCTATTATACCAGTGAGTTCGAGTAGAGCTGTAGTTTGCTGGTCAAATACAAACACTACATGATGCTAACAATCGGACTCATATAATCGATCAAAATACTTGTTACAAGCATTTGTTAAACGATAGTATGGAGCATAAATTGTGGTTCGTTCTGAGCTAAACTAGCCCCTGTCCTCTATTTTCATCTTGAACCATGTGGAAATCACGATGTTCATGTGGGAGGGAGTAAAAATGTGAATATGGATATGAGTAAGATAACAATGCCAAACATGAAGATGTGATATCCTAAATATACACTGAACATATTACTCGACCAGTTTCATTCCATACAAAATATGATACACATGGTTGTTGTTTCCGCTCAATCTCATGCATTCTAGCTGTTAAAGCCATGATTTGGTCTGATAGCTGTGCTATGGCGTCATCTTTCATTTTTTCACGATTTCTCAACGATTGATTTAAGTCTTCTAGTTCTTCTACTTTGCCTTGCATACCTGCTCCTTGTCGTTCTAGTTGGTGGATGTTTAGAAATGTCAAATTAGGTTCTATTTTTTTGAATAATTCTGCTTTCTCCGATTATTTTTGCGCCAATATGTTGAACCGCATCAACAGTGAATGACTGTTTCATTGTGTTCGTAAGTCAGCTAATTTCTTTTCATTCTTAGAGAAATTAATCAAATGGCCTCTTAGCAGTTGAATACCCAATGCAGGGTCCACACCTTTTGGACATACTTGACTACAAGATCCCGCGAAGTGGCATCTCCAAATTCCGTGGTTATTGTCGATACCATTCACCCTTTCTCTAGCGCCATTATCCCGTGTATCTGCATAGTATCTGTATGCTTGTGATAGAGCTTGTGGGCCAGGAAATTTTGTATCTGTAGCGACTGTTGGGCACGCAGAATAACATAATCCACACCTTATGCAATAAGAAAATTGCAAATACTTTTCAACATCTTGTGGAGTTTGGATGAACTCCGATAACGATTCTTTCCCTACTTCCTCATCGGCTGATCTCCTAATGTCCGCTTTTTCATTAAAAATATAAGGACTCATCTCCTTATGGTGTGTAAAAAATTGTGAAAAATCTGTAACTAGATCTCGTATATGTGGAAAGTTTGGCAGCGGTTCGCATGTAACCGTCTCTCCTTCCAGTTCCGAAATGTTAGTATAACAAGCAAGGCG
The DNA here is from genome assembly GCA_035252175.1 of Nitrososphaeraceae archaeon. Classification (GTDB taxonomy): domain Archaea; phylum Thermoproteota; class Nitrososphaeria; order Nitrososphaerales; family Nitrososphaeraceae; genus JAFAQB01. The sequence goes on along the minus strand of DATFDI010000040.1, from coordinate 9,774 downwards.
CGGAATTCCGTTAATCTTCATCCCACATGATCCACATGACGCCATCCGACACGAATATCTGATTCCGATACTGCTATCCATGTAGCTCTTTGCATAGATAAGGGCGTCCAAAACTGTTGTCCAACGCTTCAATGGGATCTTAAAGGAGTCAAAGGTATGGGTTTCGTTTTGTTTTACAGCATTCGCTCTAAAAACTTTAAGCGAGATGTTTTCACGTATGTGTTTGTTATCATCGGGTTTATAATGATGCTCCGGATTATTACTTGGAGCGGTTCCCTTTCGTCCTAATAACCTTATTTTTTGAATTAATGTGTTCATAGTGCTGTCTGAACCTGACTTGACTTTGCCATTTTAATTTGTATCAGTAATATGTATTCTAGAAAAACAATCCCATTTTATACTATTAGATCGCACACTCCTCTTATAATGAATTGTGATGGGATTATATGTCATATATTACCATATAGAATACAAGGGCTGTGATATATAATTCATGGCCCTCCGATTGCTCTCCTAGTCATTTGTTTATTCAAATGAGTTGCAAAACGAAGATGCATGGCAAAATACTCAATATTAAAAAAACCATGATCTACTGATTTCTTTCGGCTTCTTTGAGAAACATCACTTTATTTTTGCGAATAAGTGGTATTATCTTTTTAGTCATAAGTTGATGAAAATTGTCTGTTCCTATATCAAAGGTCAACAATATAACAAAGGCTAGACGGTTTTTAGAATCTGTAATTGGAATATTCGCTCTGATTAGCTTCTCATAGACAGAACATGTATAATCAACTTTACCCAAAGAGTATTGCCAGCGCAGGCGTGTATACTGACGGGTCGCAGCAGTGATTGCATATTGTTCGGTTTCCTTATGATTGAGCAAGGGTTTTAGCCCTTTGCGCTCTGAGATCGATATCAGAGAACCAGTGTCATCAGCTATTCCAACGAACCTAACTGAGGAATGAAGTTTAATGAGCTGATCGCAGAATTCCCCGAATAGTTGTTGTTTCATCCAGATTAGTGAAGTTAATGCAGGTAGTTCTTATTCTTATACCTTATCTCCCACACAAAGCGGTTATATCTTGATATAATCATTCAGTAAAATTCTGTCGCATATACATCCGCTGAAACTGTCTTAGCCTCGGATTATCTTCAAATTTTTATCTCAACAACTCAGATGTTTGCTTACTCAAGAGATTTGCTCCTCTTTGTTTCCCACTAATCAACAAACATGTTACTAACGTACGCAGATAGCTCATCTCTTAACTTTATGACTCTGGCACGTTTGTCGCCATCAAGGTTTGTATGAAGTAGTGAGTCCAACCCTTCAACTAGATATTGTATGTTAGACAATGTCAGGAGCGTTTCGTTATCGGCTTGGCCCTGCCGTTGTTCTTCTTTCTCTCCCCGATCCATTGAGTATCATTGAAGTGTGCAGCTGTTAAGTCTTGCGGCGCAAATTTGTTGAGACGGTTCTTTTAGGATAATCTTCTTTGTCACTATGGAATAAGAATAATGGGCGATAGGTATATGCGACTTTAGCTGAATTTATATATTACTACTCATTTCTATTTTTAGTTGGTCGGCTGATGAACGTTATTTGTGCTCTGATGCATAATTAATATTGTAAAAATATATCTTGTCCCTCATCCACATCCAACTTTTTATTCTGACCCAACTAGTTGCAAGTAATATTGCTCTTTGTCGATCTTCTGAGGTTTTACTCCTTCTATATTCATTAAATCTTGTATTATACCTTTTCTTCTCTCTATCCTACCGTCGGGCAGTTTTACAATACCATTAATGAAACCACTACTTCCGCACACTGGGTTAAATACCGATTCACTATTGCCGTGAAATATTGATAGCGTTCGCTCTTCCTGTCCATCTGGGCCAATGAAGAATCTCCCCCGCCTAAAAGTGACTCGTTCATTCTCTGAAACGTACGACTCCTTATCCCTAGTGAAAGTGAAAACGACCCTAAAATTCTGCATTTTTTTTGCAATATCGATTAACCATTTATAATAAATCACATTGACATTTTTGCGGCCTTCGTCAGCATATAGAAAAGGATTGCTGTAGAATAGTGTAAGGGTGAACTCGTGTCCTCGTTCACTGTCTTCCATAAGCTGGATCAATGATCTTACTGGCTCGGCTCCGTTTGCACCTGACCAATATGCAATATCTTTCTCCACGCCGGCAGCAATTTTTGATAAGAAATGATTTTTCGTTGAATTTAATCTGACCTTTAACTTATGTCCCATTCCATATTGTTCAAAGAAGTATGCAGCAAATCCATCGGCTTTTCCGGTAGAAGGATTAATGTACCCGTAGGGCTTTTCATCTTTTATAGTTAAATCTATCTTATCTCTTGTTGGCGAAGACGCTATTGAATAAGTCCTCTCGACTAAATTCTCCTCCAATTTACCCCCTGCGGTAGGTCTCTTTAGAAGCGCAGTTACTGTCACAGACTGGCCAACACTAAATTTAAACTGCTGCGATTTAGATGTTGGAACAAAAGAATATGTATATGTATCTGGCGTTTCTGAAAATTTATTTATTATCTGCCATTCAAACTCTTCATGAATTGGTGGCTTTGACATTGATATTGTAAGTCTATCATAATTTTAGCATATAAATGCGACTCACAATGGCAGATGTTCTAAAGCGACCACTCTCTAAGAAGGAATAATAGTAACTCACCTAATACTACTATAGATGGTCTAATCTAACTACTGTTTTCTTCTCCTCCTCGTGCCAATCTTCCGGGCATTTTTATATATCGTCGGCGGGCTGTCCCTTAGTTTATCGAGATCTCCTAATCCGTGCGGATATTTCTCCCATCTATTTGATCTTCCAAATAAATTATCGAGTTTTGCAGATGTGATGAATGAGAATTTATTCAAGGTTAGATGCAAAGTTTCATGGCTTATAAGCGAGGTTGCGATTTCGGCTATTCTTCCTTCATTTGAATACTCTTGCCAAGACCTATAATTGGAAATGAATGCACGTGACCTTCCATAATAGGGAACAAACATGAGCCCTCGTTTGCCATAGGACCCTTTCAGCCCAAGATATTTGAGAACCATACCATCACACCTTAGGATAGTGTATTGGTGACTACACTACACAGATTAATCTTCTGTTCGAAAATAATAGTTGATTTGTGAGGCAATATCATTTTAATTTCATGATTTAACCTATTTTTTGAGCAAAAAAATTTATTCTGAATTAATAACTAAATAAAACTACAGCGTTTTAAGGAACAAAAGGCATGTGTGTATTCTAGAAAATATAAATTATTTTCTTACAATTTGAATTTCATTGTGATAATATGGCTTAGTGAGAAGAGGTTTGCATCATGGTTCTTCGTTTAATCGATAGTAGCTAGCGTCCATCCACATCAAATAAATAAGAGGTTAAACGATTAATTGCATTTCCTACTAGTCTGGTTGTATTATGACCTGATCTGCTGGACTTACTTAAGAATGGTAACATATATTTCAATTATAAATTCATGAACAGATATCGATTTTGTCAGAAATACCCTCAATTATAGCAGACTTTAGCCTGTATACAACAAAAATAATTAAGTATCCAATATGTTTAAGCCAGTCAAAATGGGGATTATCGCAGATAGACCAGCAATAGAGTCTAATCATCAAGGATACAGATCGCTGAGTGTCGTCCTTTCCGCTATAGAGCGTTCTCTGGAATATATGGATCCAAAACACCTCATCCAAAAGACTATAAAGATTAACGGATCGACTCTACAGGTAAGCTCTTCACTTCAAACTTTTTCCCTTCGCATGAATTTATGCAGTTTTGATTCTGTTTACTTGGTGGGTGCAGGAAAAGCTACATCTAAAATGGCAGAGGCACTCAGTAAAATACTTGGTCTGAGACTTTCGGGGGGTGCGATTAACGTTCCCTATCTGAGCAATACTCATTTCGATAGCAAGGTATTTGTAACTGAAGCCGGTCACCCCATACCCGATGAAGTAGGCGTCAAGGGTACAGAAGAAATCATAAATATTTTGAGAAAAACTAAGAATTCAGATTTAGTTTTTGTTCTAATCTCTGGTGGGGCATCTGCATTAATGCCGCTTCCGGCAGATGGAATAAAATTATCTGATAAACAGAAGATTACAAACGACCTATTGTCAAGTGGCGCTTCTATCAATGAGATTAATATAGTTCGCAAACATATCTCAAAAGTCAAAGGTGGTCAGCTCGTGAGACTGATCAAAAAAGGATGTACTGTTATTTCATTAATTTTGTCTGACGTAATTGGAGACGATATCCAAACAATCGCATCTGGTCCTACTGTCCCTGACACATCTACCTTTAAAGACGCAGCATCGGTTCTAAAAAAGTACGGACTCTGGGCGAAAAAACGCGAACATAGTTCAGTTATAAATCTGATATCCGATGGTCTCAAAGGTTTTATTGAAGATACTCCAAAAGCTTCCGATCCTATTTTCGATAGAGTACACAATCTTGTAATCGGTAACAATACTCTTTTATGCAAGAAAGCTACTCAGTATCTGAAAAGGAGGGGACTAGACGCAAAATATCTAGGCTCATCATTTGACGGCCAAGCAAAAAGCTTTGGACTTTTGATTGCTAAATTGGCTCGCCAAATCAACAAATCTTCCAAACCTTCCGCTTTTATTTTAGGAGGCGAGACAACTGTAAAACTAAATAAGAGAAGAAAAAATGGAGTGGGGGGAAGGAATCAAGAGGCAATTTTGACTGCGGCGCTTAAATTGAATTTTGCAAGTGGGGACGATATTGCTGTTCTTTGTATGGGAACTGATGGGATAGACGGAAACTCAATGGCTGCAGGCGCATTTATTACTCCAAAGACTGTTTCTCTAGTCAAACAAAGTGAAATGAAAATGAAAAAATATTTGCATGCACATGATAGCTATAATGCATTGAGAGAGGTGCACTCGTCAATAGTAACGGGAAGAACCGGAACTAACTTAAACGATATTTCAATAGTATGTGGCATCAGCTGATCTATACGTTACCACTTGAAGGTTTTCCTACAAAACTAGCGTATATAGCTGCAAGTCATACACAAAGATCTAAATCAGAGACGTTATTTTGATAATAAGCAAAACTGATAATTCTAATCATGCTAGCAGAAGACAAAAATGTTTAGAATCCCGCAGCACAAAAAGATAAGTCTCTTGATAATTTCGTTTCACTGCCGCTCTATTTCACGACATCTATAGTATGTTGTTCCATTTACTATGGTATCTTCTATCTTGATTCTGGCACCTCGGTTACCGACTTTTTGTTTACGAGCCACTATTCCACCCGTGATACTGCTCATCAGATCTACTACTCCCAGCTTTATCATAACATTATTTACATCTTCTTCGCGGATTCCAAGTACCTGTGCGATCTCTATGGCCGAATATCCAGTGCCTTTATTTCTGCATAGAAATTCCACAATTATGGTGGTCATATCTTGATGGGCGTCAAATTCTGCAGCATCGATAGGAGGAGGCGGAGTCATGCAGCATAGATACATTTTATATAATTTAACTAACTGTATGAAAATACAGCGACAAAAGTATAAAAATATCATTGACAGACTCAATTGATGCGTAATAGCATACAAGCATAATTATATGATAAGCAGGGTAATAACAAACTGGATTCGAGCAATAAGAATTCGTTTCCTTCTTGCTTCAGTCATTGCTGCTGCAAACGGCATGGCAGTTGCTGTTTGGAAATATGGCATATTTGACTTATCGTCTGCAGTTTTGACCTTTGCAGGAGTATTATGTCTTCATGCCAGCGTCGACCTGCTAAATGATTATTGGGATCACAAACGGGGAATTGACAAGGTTACTAAAAGAACAAAATTCAGCGGCGGGACAGGAGTGCTCCCAGAGAATCTTATAGAACCAAAAAAAGTGTATAGAATAGGCATTGCTTTTCTGATCATAGGAAGTCTGGTAGGCATGTATTTTGTTGCTATCAGAGGGGTCACTGTTCTGATTATTTTGGGGTTTGCGATTCTTGCTATCTACTTTTACTCAACGAGAATAGTTAATCTTGGTCTAGGAGAAATCTTTGTTCTGATTAAAGGAACAATGATAGTTCTGGGAAGTTTTTATGTGCAAGTTGGCATCATAGAACCAGCAGCTATATATGATGGCATAATCATAGGGGTACTATCAGCATGTGTTCTGTCAGTTAACTCATTTCCTGATTATGAAGCCGATCGTACCAGTGGCAGAAGAACCCTTGTGATACTTCTTGGCAAACAGAGAGCGGCAAAAATTATGTCTCTTGCCATCATAGCTCCATATATTTTGATCACGATAGGGATTTTTCTTGGCTATACAAGATTCTTTTCCTTGATTTGTCTGTTATCCATACCATATGTGTTAAAAATCAGGAAACATATAGACGAACACGAATACCTAGAAAAATTTATACTAGCTATGGCCGCGACAGTCACATATGCAAGAATCACAGGGATTCTACTTGCAATCAGCTTACTGTTATGACATTTGACCGCAATTTCCTCTTACTTTTTGTTGTCTGGTACACAACATTTAACCTCAATTGCATTTGCGTAGAGTCTATACAAGGTTGTGTCCAGTACTGTCAATGAGTGAAACTACAAACAGAGGACCAGATGCTTTTAACCATAACTCATATTGACTGAACTACGCACGTCACAACTCATATCCATAGTCCTTATGATCCAAGATCAGCGGTCGAAGATCCCTTACGATCGTATTTTTTTCACCGCTAAGTATTTTGTGCATGAAACCGTCTGCTATTATTATTATTTCTTCAAAATGGTTTACTGTTACAAAATTAGTTAATGATTCAACAAATGTTGCATAATCTTCTGTCTCGTATCCACATAGTATAGATTGCGGGATCACATTATGTGACGCTGGATATATGTCACATATCTCTGAGGGGATCACTCCTAGGAACGGATTATAAGTGCAAATCTGTGCATTGCCAAATTTTTTGATCAATTTGCGATATTCATTCGTGCAATAAAAAGGATGGATACTAGTCTCTGGGTACAATACTAGCTTCTGCTTGTTTTGGGATCGAAAATTATAAACCATACTTTGAAATCGCCTTACTTCCGGCCTATATTGATCTATGGCATCAAATAGAAAAATTGCCTTTTCTTTGAATATCGAAGTCCCGTTATCTAAGAAGTCATAATTTTTGAAAAGTCTTATTGCCTCAAATAGCTTTGGATGAGCACGGGCCTTCTGCATAACGTATTCCCATAATCTGCCTTGTATTATCGCCTGCTTTACTGCTGAGACTTCTCCCTTTAATACGTAGAGATTATGTTTTGCCAATTCAAGAGTTCTTTTTTCAATGTCCAAACCAAGCATTTCCTTAACAGTATACTTTGTACAGATTGGACAGTAGCATGGAAAGTATGAAATCTCTTCTAGTCGAAGGGTACCGTTCGGATACATATATCTATTGTCCCTAGCATAAAGCATGTATGATGCAGAATCAAACATATCGCATCCAAGAGCAACAGCTAGCGGAATTGTAAGCGGGTGACCTGCACCAAACAGGTGAATAGGTTGTGAAGGAATACTGCGCTTCATATTATGAATCATATTTGCAAGTATCGAAAACTCGTATGCTTCCATCAATTCGACTGGACTACCAAGTCCAAAAATTTTAAATCCCATTTCGTCTAGTGATGTGGCAGAGTATCTTACCAAATCAGAATGCTCACCGCCTTGAACAGGGCCTAACCATAACGTTCTATCGTGATAGTTATCCCGGTCCAAGATGAACGTCATAGTCTGTTTAGCGTTTTTAAGCGTCTCTTCCACGTATTTTTTCGCTTTTTCGTGCTTCAATCCGTATCCTGTAGGCTTATCGAGCGGGACGGCTATGTCACTTTTGATATTCCTCTGAAATTGAGCTATCTCGAGTGGTCCGATGCGTATGGACCCGAATTCCAACACTTGGTATCCGCCAGAATCAGTCATTATTGTACCATCGTAATTTAAGATATCATGAATTCCCTTCTCTATAGCTTGGTAACCGTAATGACGTAGTGTAATGTAGGCATTAGTTATCAGTATATCAAAACCTAATTCTTTTAGAAATGATGGACTAATGGATTGTCGCACGGGATGTATTACAGGAACAAATGTTGGAGTTTCGACAAGACCGTGAGGGGTATCCAGTATGCCTATACGCGCAGCAAGATCAGTATATCTGACCTCAAAAGACACCTTACCTCCGAATCTCCCTCATAAATTCATCATAAATTGCCCTAACTCTATCTGCGGCAAGTCCGACTCCCTCTTCCACTCCTCCTTGAGTTACTTTAATCTTGTCCATTACGATTATTGCGCCTACATCCTCTCTAATCTTGACCAGGCCAGGAAATACTCTAGCAAGTCTGTCAGACAGGGCTTTGAAATCAAATGGTTTTTCCATTAATTTTATCTCTTTAACAAAAGAACCATTGAGAATCAATTTGAGTATCCCCTGTACGTCTACATTGTCTAGGACGACGTTGAGCTTCTCATCAATTCCAGTTAAAGTTCCATTGTAAATTTTTTGGTCAGACGTTTCAACAGATACCTTCTTGCCTAAAAATTGAAGCGTCTCTTCACCAAACTTTCTAGAAACTACAGCAGCCATAATATTCTAACGAGGGTTATGTTTTCGCTGATATATATAAACCAATTACAGTAAATTTGCCTTGATTTCAAAGTTAGATATCTTGAAAATAATGACGGTACGAAGAATAAGAGGATAAATGTATCTTTTACTTCCTTCTTGCGTAATTTTAAGACCAAACTGAGACTAGAAGCATATTGTTCACAAAAGATTTCCGTAATATTAATCACAATCAGACCTACAACGGCTTTGTAATATTGGAAATATTCGGTCTTTAATCGAAATGCGGATCTCTCACCTCGTGATCGCAATATCTCCAAAAAACTATAGAGCAGTTATAATGAATTGGAACTTAGCGTTTATGATTATCTAGGATTTTTCCTTACACATTCATGTATACCATAATAACTCAAAAGATATAAATGCAATTTGTACCTGACTGACTTAGTATATAGCTATTACGGGACATGAAATATGACATCGGCTTTTTTGCTAATTAATTGTGAATTCCCATTCGCTGGAGAGGTTATTAGCGAGCTCGGGAAAGTACAGGAGATTACTGATATCTACAGATTACATGGCATGTACGACATACTTGCAAAGGTGACGTCCGATACTGAGGAGGGTTTGAATGAAGTCGTCAAGGTGCGTATTAGAAAAATTGAAAAAATCAAATCTACATTGACAATGATTATAGTAGAAGGAGACAAAAACCAAAGACAAAGTTGAATGACAATATTGAATATGACAAATTGAAATATACTATGTATGGCATGTTTTTCATGTTATTCATTTAGCAGGCAACACTTGGTAAGCAACAAATTTACTAGGGATGAAAAGGAAATTAAGGTCATATTCACAAAATTGCAGTATTGTATTTTGTGTTCTGCCACGTAATAGATATTCTTTGCCGTACAGAATGTATTACCGAAATATAATAGTCATTGTAGCTACATCGTCATCACTTAACTTTAATGGTGAATTACTATTATTCCAAAGCAACAGGTCAGTGAAATTAGATACTGTATCGCGCTGCCTCGTAAATGGATTTGTTCCGGTAATCACTTCGCCCAGATCTGCCTGGTAGATAGATTCTCCAGCTTTAACATCACGAAC
>DATFDI010000039.1:0-10570 GCA_035252175.1 Nitrososphaeraceae archaeon | reverse complement strand
GCAATTCTCAATGATGTTTTTGTTTTTTCCATTGCGAATAACCATATTTACGCCTCCCCTTTTTAACAGTTACATTACAGCTGGATTGATTCTAGCGACAACAACTAATCTGTAATGGATTGATTAATCATGTTATGACTTCCCCGAAGTATCAAGCCAGGACAAGTCCATCTCTCATAATGAAGACGCTAGAATTGTGTATACTTATGGTCTGTACTTGATCGTCTGCCGCCCCACGAAGTGCATTTATTAGAACGACTCATTATAAAGTGTTTATATGATATGTGAAATACCTCTGATTTTTTATCCAAATTTGGTAAAGAAATTCGATAATATTAACTGAAAATCGAGGATATCGTTGCTTGTCGCTAAGTCAGTATAGGAGCAATATTAACTCACTGCAGTGAATAATATTTAACAACTCTCAGAGAATTATATTTGTAAGGATAAGACAGAGGGTTTTATCTCTTCTCCACTGCTGTGCATATAGGTCTCTATAGGAGCATCCCTGTGTTCTATCTACAGTATAGGTATTATACTTGATAATATTTAATGATTGCAAGACATAATTCTACATTTGCACTTGATTAGCGTTTATTCCTATTTTCTCGGTATTCGTGCATTATTTCCGAGAGATAGAATCACTAATTGGCACTATCTGTTATTCAACAATACTATTGTAAATGCTACAGTTTTGTTACTTCAGATATGGCTTTGTAGATCAAAATGGTAATTGGGCGATGACACTCGGTGAACGATTGTCAAATTTGTTGGTGTGATTAATCAGACTATTTTCGATTAGTGGTCCTTCTAGTTGATCATTGAATTCATTGTGCTTTTGCTGCCATTGTTGAGAAGATTGATTTGCTAATTGCAATCCTGCAGTTATCATATTTTTCATCGCATCTTGCTTTGGATCCGGCCTACCAGGAGATGATATAGAAGAATAATCTGCATTAGCTACGTGTGTGGACAAGGACATTCCCACAACTATAGCAGCAAAAACTGTGCTCAATATTTTAATTCGCATACACGCTAGCTAAGCTTTAATCTTATTTTGGTTTACGAAGATTTATAGCAGCATAATGGCAGCTGAAAATGAAGCGAAAAATGCTGCAATGGTTTAGAACAATACGCTAATTGAAAACGCATTAAACACTAAAAATACATTTACATGTAGCTTAAGTTGACAGCCTCTAAATTGATTAATGACAGTTGTTATATTGTTAAACATAGCATATAAACGAAGCTTGCAAAAATTGATGGCGAAACATAATGGGGACCAAATAAATAGAACCACATAATACAAGATGTTTCGTGACCGCTTTGTAAGACATTAATTAGCATTAGTTTGAAAATTATATTCAAGTTAGGAATTTAGAGTGTTAATATCATATCAAAGTATAACGAATTTTATAAGAATAACAATATTCAATACAATTGGATAAGGTCCATAAGGTTTGATTACATAATTCAAGTATGTCTGAAATTATTACTAAAACTTTCCTAAGTGGGAGGTTAAGCGCTACGCTTGTAATACCTATTGAAATTGCACGTAGACACGGGCTTGAAAAACCCGCTCACGTTGTGGTGCTGGAAACACCAGAGGGAATTCTCATAAGACGGTTGGAAATAAATGATATGTCGATAGAACCAGCCAAGGTTTGCGGCCACAGTCTGGTTACATCGACAGTAGATGGTACATCAGGGGGTGATGCACACTACAATGGATAATACGTCAAGCACACATAAAGCTTTTGCTGGGTTTGAGATTACCTATTAATGGAGCTATAGCATATGCAAAGATTGTCTAACAAAATATGAACGCTCACAACTACTGTCGTCTGAGAAGGACATTGGCGCTTATCAATTATCAGTGATTTCAATTGCCTTTTCAGAGCTAGGATTCTCGCTAAATTTGGGTAAACATAGTGTATCCTGTATGTAAGTTGTTGGAGACTCTTTCTTTCGTTTATCCAAAGATTCTTTGAACTCTTTTGTCAATGAGTAGTGGGTGCTGCGATTTTCTTCCAGCTTTCTAATTAGGACTCCTTTGTAAATGGATGTCAAGTACTGCGATTCAATGCCACATAGCATGTCTAGATACTTAATAAATGTCGCAGTAGAGGGTTTTCTACCTTTGCAGCTGAGATTAACTTCTTTCTCAAGTTCTTTGTACCTCATGTACCGAGGATACTTCTTCTCAAGTACGCCTGTTATTATAATAGCTATATCGAATCTAGGGTTACGTCCTACCATTTCTAAAGCAACTTTAATTTTCTTTTAAACCCTATTTTAATAAATAGTCCTGACAATGGTAACAAACCAACATAAAATTATCATGGGCGTTTGCATGCCCAGAGCCCTCAAAGAGCACATTGACCTCATACGTGGAGACGTTCCACGTAGTAGGTATATTTCCAGAATTCTAGAACAAGGACTTGCAAATAAAATTGTAATGGACGACCAGCAGCAGAATCAGTCAGGAGTCCAACCAAGACGTAACTCTGCTGACATCGCATCCATCGTATCTACAACAGGTGGTGATGCAGATGACTAGTAATAATTATACATCTACAATATGTAAAGATTCTTCTTCACCACCAATAATATGTTATAATATTGGCTGCGACAATCCTGCAACTACAACCATAAAGTTTCCACTTAATCAATTGCTATGTTGCATAGTACATGTTTGTAACAATTGCTTGCCAAAATACTTCCGATATACCAACAAGCTTCCCAAGGAGTCATCAACCAATAAGCGGGGCTGTATATGATAGATTCAAACCAGATGCCGCCTCTAGACAGTTATAATGATTGGGCAGACCATTGGCGCTATAAAATAGGCTTGAATGTATTACCCGCTGATAGCATGTACAAGAAAATATATGAAAAATGGTCGTATTATCAGATTAACGCTGTACAGGAATGGCAGCATGAACAATGGAAGTCACAGAACAAATTCTCAAAAGGAATGGCAATAATGCCCGGAAAGGTATGGCATAGACAAGACAGAGCGGGCTATTACTTTACGGCTATAGATGCCGACAAAATAGATGCAATCAATGAGCTATGTACAATAAATGGAAACAAAAGTTCATTGCAAAAAATGTCCCAAAAATTCATTGTAGAGCAACACAGCGATAACTTAGAAAAGGCGCATATTTACTTCTATTCTCCAATACCCTTTCCTCCTAAAGGTGCAGATTCAGTACTTGGACTTGAAGTAAAAGGATTAGCCCAACATGGTGTCATGTTTTGTTGCCCCTCTATCCATAAGAACGGTTACCCCTACAAATTCCTAGGTACAGCTGAACCGCCAGCACTAAATAGAATACAGGGTAGTGAACTTATACAACACCTAAATCAAATATATCTTAGATATGGCCTACAGTACCTTGATAAGTCTAACATTATAGATGTTAAACTGAAGACGATGATTAAGCGGCTCAAAATAGATGCCGTTTCTAACATAAGAATTCACGAAGGAACAAGACATCCAACTCTAATTTCAATCGCAAATTCCATTTTATTTCATCACTTGGGCAAAAAATCAGAAGAGACGCTAAGGGACTTCTTTTTTAAGCTGAATGATATGCTATGTGAACCGGAACCGTTACCGGACAGAGAAATTAAGAGCATTTGGAGGAGCGCATTCGACTTTGTTAAAAAAAGGCGACCGGAAGAAGAGGATGAAAATTCTAGGGAGAAGAAGAGGGAAGACCGCATCATTACCATTACGAATGAACTAATGGAAAACCATACATTTAAAACAATTGTGGATGAGGAAAAAATATTATACTATGATTCAAACAAGGGACTTTACGTACCGACCGGGGAATGGATAATAAAACGACAATCAGAGGAAACTTGTCCTAAGATTTCTTCTCATGAGGTACAGGAAGTTATAAACCATATTAAACGCAGAACCGGAGTTGAACGCTCCAAGTTTGATTCTAACCCAAGTATTCTTAATTTACAAAATGGCTTGCTAAATATAGAAACAGGAGAGTTCATAGAGCATTCATCAGACTACCTCTCGGTAGCACAGCTGCCAGTTACTTTTGACCCAAAAGCTAAATGCCCTAAAATTTTAAAATTCTTAGGACAAGTGCTGAGCCCTCAAGACGTTTTCACAGCAATGCAGGTAATTGGATATTGTTTGTACAAAAGCAATAAGTATGAAAAAGCAATTATGCTATGTGGACCTGGCTCCAATGGCAAAGGCGTTTTCATCAAGCTAATAGAGGCACTCGTAGGCTTAGATAATACAAGCCATGTACCATTGCAGGATTTAGAAAAGGACAAATTTGCTCCGGCTGACCTATACGGTAAACTAGTCAATACCTTTGCAGACTTAAAAGCTGAAAAGTTGTCTACTACTGGAATGTTCAAAACATTGGTGTCCGGCGATACTATAAGAGCTCAGAGAAAATATGGGCATCCATTTAGTTTTAGAAATTATGCAAAATTATTTTTTAGTGCTAACAAAATTCCAGAGTCAGATGACAAGAGCTATGCATACTATAAAAGGTGGTTAATTTTGACTTTTGACATGGTGTTTGAGGGTGATACAAAAGATACGCGGCTAATCGATAAATTAACTACAAAAGAAGAGCTATCTGGTCTATTGAATTTGGCAATAATAGCTTTGTGGCAGCTTCATAAGCATCGTGGCTTTAGAGACATTTCGGTTGAAAGAATTAGACATGCGTATGAGGAAAATGCCAATACTGTTAAAGCATTTTTGGATGCTAAATGCGTAATCGACTTGACTGAGTCGGAATATTATACCCTCAGTACAAATGTCTATAACGAATATTTCATTTTCTGCAAAGAAAGAAAGGAAAGACCGCTTGAGATGAACGTATTTGGAAAGAAACTTGCTGAGCAGGGTATAGTGAACGAGCGAATCAGATATTATGGACAAAGAGAGCATTGTTATATCGGTATAAAGCTGCGGTCGGATTTAAGAGGGCAGGGACAAGCGCCTTTATGCTAAATCAGTAGTAACCTAGAGTCTCCCAACTCCCTATGTTATATTTTCATCCGTTTTTGCTTTTCGAGTATAAACTTTGTCCAATTGTGAAAATTTCTAGAAATATTTAGATTGAACTAATTTAAGGTTTTGTATAACGTCTTTGAATTCGAGCTTCATACACACTTATAAGCGTAGTTTTTGTCCCGAGTGACCAGGGATGACTGGCTATAATCTCTCTGTAAGACATAGAATAGTCTATCAGTATGATAAAATATATGCAATATATGAAATAGATTATTGCCAGCTGCTAGGGACACTCCCACGTATTTGTACTTTCAAACTAGGCCATATTTTTTTGTTTTCCAACATCATGAATTCAAAACACCTATTCTTGACTTAACCAGTATGAATACCGGTGTTTATACTATAAATTGATATAATGATTCACCACCGGTATCATTCCCGGTTCGCACTACTTTTGAGCAGCAAAGCATAAAGAAATTATTACAACCATGCCAGCGGTGCTCCATACCCTATCGTTTCTGGACTGCCAGAATTTAAGAAACCTTATGTATTTCTCTTACCTTGTTTTAGGCTCAGATGATGCTTTCCATTCTGCAACTACTACATTAACAGCGCCATCATCTCTAAGTAAATTATTCTAGCTATACATGTAATACTACTAGACGCAGATTGTCTGAAACCCGTATATCTACAACTCTCATGACAATAAAGAAGACGAGGCTACCAGCAAGACAAACCAATTAGTTATCATCCTTTTTCTTCCATTAAAACCCACGCAAATATCCAGCCAATATGGAATTTAAAGCTGTCAATCATATGGCACATTAAGTTCTCAGCTTTGTGAAAAGGAATTACAATCACGGCATAACACCGCTACTAATCCCGCTTCCAATCATCATAGTCATAGCAGAGTATAGCTATAACACAGGGACCGCTTACCGGTGCCTAGCCCAAGGCTGTTTACCATTAGATGAAGTATCAGAAGAAATGACCCCCAGATTTAGAGGGATGAAAATTACAGTTTTCAAAGTTAGGCTATTGCAAAAAATTTTCCTAATTGCGCACCACACCACTTTTTGAAATTTAAATGAACAATTGCAATAATTTGAAAAAACAAGGTATAAATAGAATCATTTGTTTAGGAACTGTACTCTGATTTTGCGATGCAGCTAATGCCGCTATTGTAGTTATTGTAGATACCGATACCATTGTTGACAAACATCATAACGGTGTCCCTGATGCGAATAACGTATAGTGGTCTATATCGTCTTTGTATGAACCAAATAGCTGTATATCAAATGGTGAGCTATCGCCAGACTTTAGTTGTGTAATCGAAGCAATACCTGATGCTACTGTAATTAGTCCATTGTTGCTATCATACAAGGCTGCATATACACTAGGAAGGTTAATTTCGCTTGGAGAGGCATTTTGTATTGTACCGGTTATTGTATCGCTAAAGTCTCCTTTAGTGAATTTCTGTTCTGTTATGGTTAGATATTTGCTATTGACTATATCGGCTTTTTGTGCATAAGCTGGTAATAATAGACCAGCAAGAAGTACCGGTATCGCTATAGATAATAAAACAGATTTCAATTTAATTCCTCCTTTTGTCGTTACCGTACATATCAATATAACGCATACAAAAGGCAATATAATAAGAATTTTGGAAAAAAGCAGGTCATGTTTACAAAGTCTTCTTCAGAAATGGTAACATCATAATAGCATCGACGCGCTATGCCGGTTCTCAGCCTCGGTCTCATTTACTATCCAAAGACTATGTACTTTTTCTCTCAAATTTCCTGCATGTACGCAAATAGTACCCTCTGCATATCGCACATCTGTTATTTCAAGCTGCGGTTGAAAGGTAAGAATTCGTTGCTTTAGTAGGTTTGGAGTTATACAATAAAGACAATAATGGTCTTTGCTAGCAGACTTTTCATCTTCGTCCTCCTTTAATATAGCATAAATGTTGCCAGTATTAGGACTATATGCAATATATTCGATTTGTTCATAATCATTCAAAGTCCTAGTTGTCTTATCTATCAAGTCAATAACAATCATCTTGCCCTTAATTACGAGTAGTAATTTATTATCTGTGTAATTTGTCATTATACTACGATGCTCTGGCGAAATAGTAAAGTCGCATTCTTCAAGAGTTATTTTGTCAACAATGGTATTACTCTGCATGTCGACAATAAAAATAACAGCATTTGCATAATCGTCTTTGTCATTATCTAGAAGAAAGATTTTCTTATTAGCTGTGTCAACACATGAGGCAATAGGTCCATCATATCCTAACTTTAACTTCATTTTTTTTATATTCGTGACTTTTGAGCTCTTCTTATTGATTACACATTTTACTATTCTTAACCCTGGAAATCCGCCTTCAGGGTATACAGAGGCAGCGTAAATTGTTGCATTATTCTCATCTATCGCGTTTACAAACAAATCAGTTAGAGCACCTTCTTTTCCTTCAGCATCATGTATTTCATCTCCTGCGTTAAATTCTATAGTTGTTATTTTGCCATTTGGATTAATTATTAGAATTGCATCGAATACTACCTCCCCGACCCGACTCTCTAAGTATCCTTCGTTTGGTCTTGTAACCTGCGCGGTAGAAAACAATAGTCCTGATAAAGGGTCAAAGGTAATATGGTTAAGCTTTGTGTCATTATGAATTGGTATTATACGAGTATTCTTAGTCTGAAAATCATAAATTGTTATTTCATGAGTTTTATTTGTATCTAAATCATTCTTAAGGGTTCCATCAATATAAACAGTATTGAAATTGAGCGCTGGGCTTGCATGTTGGTGATTATAGTACTTATTGAAGTATACATCAGTGTATTTTAATTTTAAACCAGCAAAATTATTTTTGTTAAATTTGAAACTCCTTTTGTGTCTCTGTTTGGCATCATCGCAATTTTCTATTATTTTTTGTACAAATTCTCCAAAATCAGGGTCAACTTCTGAGGCATCTAGATGACTACATAGCACTTTAGGGTTTAAGTTGATATTTAGATGATACTCCTCTTTAAGCCAGAGCTCTATTTCATGAATTAAGTCTTTTCCCGGACACGAATTCAAAATTTCCTCTTCATTTTCCCATAATTGACCTAGTCTCTGAATCTCTGAGAGCAGTTCGCCTGTTATTGCTTTTTCACTTTTCTCTAGAAATAATTTTTTAAAAAATTTATCATAAAACAAGACTACAAGTTCTTCCGCTTGTACATTGGCATGTTCAACTATAAACTTACTTATGCTATTTCTGTCTGTACTTAAAGGAATTAACTTGTATTTGTCATAGATAGATAATATCGCAGTTTTCTTTTTGAGCTTTTCATTAGCTAATTCCTTTATTTTACATTTCAATTGCTGAAGTGTTATGGAAGAACAATTACCAGATTTCGCTAGCTGACAGCATATTGTTTTATAAATAGAATTAAATGTCAGAAAATAATTTTCTATTTCCCTTCTTTTCCAGAAATGTATTCTGTTTCCTAGTTTATTTTTCCATTTTCTGATGAATTCAGGCGAAGTTTCATCCCTGTCTCTTACATATAAGATGCGAAGTTTATCTTTGTTTACTCTATCAAACTCTCGGATATCAACGATTTTCTTGCCGTCTGTACTTATAAAGGAAAGCCTGTATCTATCTTTTATATTATTATGTCCGCTTATGTGAAGTAGTAAATGTATATAATCTTCATCGTCACTAGGTCCCTCTACAAGCAGTATTAAGTCCTTGTAAAGTAGTGCAGACTTCCTAATTCGCACATCTATTCCCAAGGCTTCAAGTGCCCGACTCTCATTGGTATCCCAGTGAGAGTTGACCATGGAGTAAAAAGGACTCAAATACTCTACATATTTTATTTGTTCTTTTTCAAATTCGTTAATGATAATTTCGTTATGCGATGAAAGAATGATTTGTTTGCCTAACTCGCGAATATATTTAACTAACTCTTTAATTAATTTCGGATGCATACTTAGGTCTGGCTCATCTATGATTACTATTTTGGGGTCTGAAACAAAGATGCTCATTACAATTGATAGAGATTTATTAAACCCACTTCCCATTTCGTTAACATCTAGCTCAAATTTGGAACCCTTGTGGGTCTGACTCACAAATAGCTTTATTCTGTCACGGTGCTCTTTTAATTCAATTTCTCTAGGTTCGTTAAAAAGACTTCCAACAATTTCATTGAATTTGTAGAAAACATCTGGTCTTTCCTTCTGTAAATATAAAAGGTAATTCAGGGGATAATTGGTTCTATTGTTACCCCTTAACAATTTATCTGTAGATACAGAGCGTTCATCAAATTGCGGAATTTTGGACTTGATAATATTTATAGTTTCTTTCAATATCTTCAGCAATTGCCTTGTAATACAGCCTAATCTGAAATCGTCGTCGTAATTATTTGTAATTTCATCAAGCTTAAGATATTTGTTGATTATTTTTTCATGAAATTTGTAAGTGCATTCCAGTCGGAACTCATGATGATTTAACAGGTCATCTTTTTGCAATCGTGGCAATGATAATTGATCAAGAGCTTTGTCTATATCTTCAGTTTCAACCTTAAAAAAAATTGTTATTACTACATCTTTGTTTACGACTTTTGAATAAAAATTTGGACTTGCAGAAGAACCGTCCTTTTGTGAAATTGCTTCATAGATTCCGTTTAGTAGCGAAGACTTTCCAGAGTCGTTCTGTCCTATGAATATGGTTGCCTTATCATTTAATTTAATATTCACATTCTTGAATTTTTTATAATTTTCAAATTGTACTCGAGTCAATTTCATAAGCAAAACCCCATTCAGTACTGCGTGGCGTCCATGAATGAAAAGGTTGCTACAGCATACGGAACGCAACCGCTACAATTCTGGATGTGTTTTGAATCTAATCAGCTCTAAATCATAGTAGTTTGCGATTATCAATAACCATGTCTTACGATACTATTTGGTTGTGCTGAGCTAGCATCATCTCTTTCATTTTAGCTTTCATGGTTTTTACCTTATTTTGCAAAGATAATTTTGGACCGAATGTTGTAATAGCATATACGCTGGCTAATCCTGCTGTCACCATAAACAAACCCATCATGGAGATGCCACCACACATAATAGTGAGATTATACGCTTCTATTCATATAAACATTAATGATACTTTTTACATTACAACACGTACACCTAACTCAGCTGGGCCATAATGAGAGAATACAAACAAGCCACCGTATATAGCGAAAAGATTCATCTTTTCTTTTTTATTCTAATCAACAGTTCTCCCATAGATATTTTAGCTCATAGCCTATTATTATAATACAAAAGACTTACTTTTGTGACTTCTGTATGTGTTGCAATACTGCTTGTTTACCTTTTGGAAATAATTCTCTTTTAAGTACATTCCACTCAATAGATATTCTTCCCGGTCCTGTCAGCAAAAGGCTAATTGCTATTGCCATCAGTAACAAATCTACTTCATATCCACCAACAAAGCCTTTTGTTAACTTGGCAGAAATTGTAGAGCCAATCATTTCTATTATAAACAAAATAGAAGCTATTCTGGTT